>CALATC010000169.1 GCA_937891475.1 uncultured Granulicatella sp.
AAAGTCAAAGCTAAGAACCCAGGTAAGGAAGTAACAGTAGGAGACGACGGTACAGTAACAGTGACAGATTCAACAACAGGAATCAGTCATACAATTCCAGCAACAGACTTAGTAATTGAATTTGCTAAAGGGGATCCTACAAGATTAGAAGTTCCAGGATTAATCATTACTAAGTGGACGGATGAACAAGGTAATGACTTGAAACAATCTGATGCTAAAGCACCATCAGTACCAGGTGAAGCTAATGAAGCATTAGAACCAGGAGAAATTGACGGATATGTATTTGTAAGAACAGAGGTTAAAGGTAATATTGTAACTCATATCTTCAGAAAAGTTTCATCAACTGAAACAATTGGAGATAACAAACCACAATCTACTCCTGAAGTACCAACTGATAATACAGAACATAAACCTGAAACAATCACTCCAAATGAACAAACAACTGAAACTGAGAATCCTACAGCGAAGCCAAAAGCTTCTCAAAACATCTTGCCAAACACTGGTACGGCAGATGGATTAGGAATCTTCTCTACAGCAGTAGCTTCAATTCTTGCAGGTTTAGGATTATTCCTTCCTGTGAAAAAAGAAGATGAAGATGAGGAAGAAACACAAAAGAATTAATTTTTTCGATTGACTGAATGAATAATTTGAAGTGTGAACCTTAAGGAAAGAAACGGATAGAAAGATCTAGAAAGTCTTTCTATCCGACTTTCTTTAGGTCAGGATGTAAGCGCTTATCAATGAAGGAGTATAGTATAATGACAGATAAAAGAAAAGATTTCAAAATTTGGTATAAGGAACTTCACGATTTAAAAGATGATATAGGAATTATTAATGAAGATAATGAAAATGGTGAGGATACTCAAAACGATTCAGAAAAGTGGGAGTTACATCACATTATTCCTTTTGAAAATGTGAAAAAGAATGTTGATATAAAAATAATCGACAGTCTATCAAATTTAATTTGTTTGAAAAAGAAATTTCATGTTGAAATCAGTAAAGAAATTCAAAAAGGAATATGTTATTTTGGAATTGAATTTCATAAAGATGATAATGGAGTATATAATAGCGTTTCATTTTTTGATATAAAAGCAACTGAAACATCTCCAAATAGATATTTTCAATACAATGGTATGACCAAATTTAGAAATAGAGATTTAGTGTTCTTTAATCCTGATTTAGCAAATTATATTGAAAAATATAATGAGACGTGTCGGGAGATAAATAAAGATCAGTTACTTGGAAATTGGAAAAAGTAACAGATAGGGAATGAGTAGATTAATTTAGAATAATCAATATTTGAAAAAACTTACAAAGTGGATAGTACATTGGAGAGCTTTAGGGCATCTTAAATCCTATTTAATTATTATGATTATAAGTCTTAATAATATATAATTGAAGTCCTTTGTATAATATTACTACTTTTTTAGAGTGGCGGTATTATTTAACTTTATCAAGGGAAATAAATTTTAACCAGTTTACTTTATGAAAAATTTGCTATTATATCTATAAGTAGTGATGTATCATGTTAAATGTTGGTGAAGTTGGAAAAAGAATTAAAAATCTTAGGAAAACATCAAATCATACTCATGATATGATTGCTGAATATTTGTCGTGAAATCAAAATATAATTGCAGAGATGTAAATGGGTGAAAGAAATATTACCTCAGATGTTATTGAAAAACTATCTGCATTGTTTTGTTGTACAGTTCCCTCCCTTTTGCTTGGAGAACAAGATGACCATAAGTGTATCGTATCATTTCGAGAAAATAAATTGACTATTCAAGATTTTAAAGTATTAGCTACGATTAACAGAATAGCCTTGAATCAATTTGAAATGGATAAGTTATTATGAATTTGAGTGAGATATTTAATAGAAAATTAGAGGAAATGGATTCTTTTTCTCTTAATTCTTTCATGCAGTAATATCTTTATAAATAAACTAAAGCTCCCCGTGTGTACTATACGGAGAGCTTTTTCACTATGATTCGTAAGTGCCAATAACGAGATGTCTGTCATTAGATATGAACTTCTTCTATACTACAAATAAGAAGTAGAAATGGAGGAAATAGTAGGACAAAACAAATTGTGCCACTAAACGTTCATCAAAAAAGGAAAAGAAACTTACGTCTATTCTAAAATAGATACACGTATTGATTCAGTTTATGAGGATTTATTAGTCTTTTTGATTTTCTTAAAGAAAGAATTCGTAGAGGATTTGGATTAGTAGCTTGAGTAACAACTAGTGGAGTTTACACAAAATTCTTGACACTGTCTTATTTAAATTAAAAATTTTTAAAAATAAAAATATTTTTCGTCCTTTTTTTCGTATATATAAGTGAAGTGTAATTACTAGTGAGAAGTCACTGGAAGATACTTCCAAACAATAAAGAGAGGAAGAAATAATATGAAAGAGAGAATTGAAGGGGCAAGACCAATGATGGATTTAATGGCAAAGAAGATATTTAGCAATACGGAAATTACAGCACAATTTATACGTGATATATTTGATTTGCCTGTAGAACATGTAAAAATTTTAGAAAGTACCCAGATACACGAGTTTTATTTGGATGAATTTCCTTATTCAACACATATTGACGTGTTGGCTGAACTAGATGATCACACACAAATTATTATTGAAATACAAGTAGCTCTACAAATTGACTTTATCAAGCATTTGTGTTTATATTTATGTGAACAAGTTTCTAAAAATATGAATATGCATAAAAAAGATGGTACTCAAACCTATCATCTTGCAAAGGAAATGATACCAGTATATGCTATTGCGATTACACAGGAACGATATTTTGAAGATGATCGTATGTATCATTCATTTAGCTTAAGAGATGATGAATCTTACGAAGAATTAAAAGTATATTTTAAAGGAATCAAAGAAAAGCGTAACTTAATGGGTATGGCATTTTTAGAATTAGATAAATATGATCCAACTAAAATAAAACATTATAGAAAAGTTCGATGGATTGAGTTTTTTGGTAACAAACCTTATACACAAAATCCAGAGGCAATACTAGAAACAGCAGATATGATTATGAATCGAACTGGTTGGACAGAGGAGGAACGAACGATGTATGATGATCGAACAAGAAAATTAGATGGCTACTATGCCCATTTAGAGTATGTCGCAGAAGAAAAAGAACTAGCAAGAATGGAAGGGATATCAGAAGGTGCCATTACAACTATTGTTAGCTTAATCAAAGATGGAATCCTCACAGTCGAAAGTGGGGCAAAGAGATTAAATATGTCAGAATCAGAATTAGCTGCGTACTTATCTTAAAAATAAAAAGTTGTTACATCCTTATCAGCTGATGAGGAGTAACAACTTTTTTTGTTGAACACCGAAGAAAATTCTTTTTTCGAAGTTATTCATGCGGAATATCAATAGTTTCGTTTCTTTCCCACATTGGAATGCTGCACATTACAACTAGGAAAATGAAAGCTGATTGAATCCAGAATAGTGCTAAGTCGAAAATTCCGTGAACCGCAACTACGACTAAAAATGAAACATATAATCCAACAATTGGACGTTTTTGAGGTTGACGACTCATTTCAATCAAACTACGAACAGGCTTAATACTAGCAATCGCTAATAATAAAGTACCAATATATCCATAACTTAAAATTGTATCAATATAAATACTATGGGCATGTTCATGATAAATGGCACCAATTCGTTGATAGCTATGCATATACGTTAATGGCCCTTCACCGAAAAATGGATTTTGTTTGAAAAGTGTGAATCCTGCATTCCAAATGGAAATACGTTCATCCATGGACGAATCTAATGTTCCCATTCGAACCCCAATATCATTTGAAAATAGGAAGAATAGTCCAATAATAAAGACGCCAACACTTAACCAAAATGCTCGAGAACTTTTAATTGTTGTAAATAAATAGATAATTGCTCCACAAATAATTGCTGGGAAAGCTGTTCTATTTTGAGTAAAGTTCAATCCGAATAAATTGATAAAGCAAGCGATAATACAGATGACTTTCCATTTCCAATTTTTGGTCGTTGTGAAAAGGTAAAAACCAATCATAATACAGAAACAACAAATGATTCCGTAATAATTTGGATTAAAGAATGTAACCTCAGCACGATTTTGATGCCAGATTTGCATATTTGGTGCTAAAAATGCGTAGTTAAATTTATGAACAATTTCAAAATGTTCTAAAAAGGCAAATAGCGCTGCAAATATACTTCCTAATAATATCGTCTGTAATACAATGTGGAAAAAGTCTTGATTAATCCGTTTCTGGTAATAAACAAAGAATATGGCAAACCATAAAAATAAAATGGAAGCTGCAACTCCTAGTAAATTTCCACTAACTGCTGAGATAATTGTGCTATAGGCAATAAACGTTAATAACACTGGATAATTCAGTAGTTGTCTTAAAATATGTTTCATTTTTCCGGTAAAGATTAGTAGGATAAAATAAAACAAGAACAATGATAAAAACAAGTAAAACGGCAAAAAGATGCTGACAATCATTAAATAGAGTGCCAAATCTTGGTTTGGGAATCGCTTGATCTTATCAAGGATATACATTAGTTTCATAATAATTCCTTTCTAAAACTGAGAATGCTCTCAAATGAATGGTATGATATCTGACTTATTTTACCATTTTTCATTGAAATGGGAAACATTTTTAAGCAGATTATAACTTTTCTCATAAAAAACATAGGCACGTGAGCAACATAGAAGACAAAAAACTTATGATAATGATATGATATTTGTAAATTAAATCGTATAGATATTTTAAATAAAGAAGAAAGAGGGAAAAAACATGAGAGAATACGATATTATTGCAATTGGTGGAGGAAGCGGCGGTAGTGCTACGATGAATCGTGCAGCCATGCATGGAGCAAAAGCAGCCGTTATTGAAGGAAATATTATTGGGGGAACTTGTGTAAATGTTGGGTGTGTTCCTAAAAAAGTAATGTGGTATGGAGCTTTAGTTTCAGAAACACTTAAAAATTATGCATCAGATTATGGATATACAATTGGAGAAACTTCATTTGATTTCAAAAAATTAAGAAAAAATCGTCAAGCGTATATTGAACGTTCACGTCAAGCATTTTCAAACAACTTCAATAGAAATGGAATTGACTATATTGAAGGATATGCTCGTTTTGTAGATAAAAATACAGTAGAAGTAAATGGTGAACTGATTCGTGCAAAACATATTGTCATCGCAACAGGTTCATATGCTTTTGTTCCAAATATTCCAGGAAGTGAACTTGGTGGAACTTCTGATGATGTATTTGCATGGGAAGAATTACCAGAATCAGTATCAATTATTGGTGCAGGATATATTGCTGTTGAATTAGCAGGAGTTTTACATGGATTAGGAGTAAAAACTGACTTATTCGTTCGTAAAGGTGGACCGTTAAGAGGATTTGACCAAGGTATTGTTGAAGTGTTAGTGGAAGAAATGAAGAAAAATGGTCAACCATTATATACACATAAAGTTCCTCAAAAATTAGAAAAATTAGACAATGGAGATATTCAAATTCATTTTGAAGATGGTACAACTCATACAAGTCAAAAAGTTATTTGGGCAGTTGGACGTAAAGCGAATGTTAGCCAATTAAATTTAGAAGCAGCAGGAGTGGCTTTAAATGAACGTGGATTTATTCAAGTAGATGAATATCAAAATACTACAACACCTGGTATTTATGCACTAGGGGATGTTTCTGGTGAAAAAGAATTAACACCAGTAGCGGTTAAAGCGGGTAGAACATTATCAGAACGTTTATTCAATGGAAAAACAGATGCAAAAATGGATTATGAATTAATTCCAACAGTTGTATTCTCTCATCCAGCGATTGGATCTATTGGTTTAAGTCAAGAACAAGCGGAAGCAAAATATGGTGCTGAAAATATTAAAGTATATGAATCAAACTTTGCAGGAATGTATTCAGCCATTACAGTTCACCGTCAAATGACAAAATTAAAATTAATTACATTAGGTGAAGAAGAAAAAATTATTGGCTTACACGGAATTGGTGAAGGCGTTGATGAAATGATTCAAGGTTTCGCAGTTGCGCTTAAAATGGGAGCTACAAAAGCAGATTTTGATGCAACAGTAGCAATTCACCCAACAGCTTCAGAAGAATTTGTAACAATGAGATAATGAGAATTTGAAAGATAAGGATACTTTTGTTTCGGCAAAGGTATCCTTTTTTCTTGATATGATATTAGTTGAAGAATGAAGCCGCAGAGTGTATGATAAATTGTCATAAGATTTTAGGAGGAAAAAAGTGAAAAAATACCAATATTTAATTTTTGATTTAGATAATACAATTTTTGATTTTTGGGGAGCAGAAGACTATGCTTTATCTCGTATTAGCCAAGAAGATGGATTAGAGTTTACTCCAGAAGTTTTAGAAGTTTACCGTACAATGAATAAAGGCTTATGGGAACAATATGAGCAAGGAGAGATTTCTCAAACTTATTTGAATGAAGAAAGATTTGTTCGTTGGTTTGCATATTATGGAATTCAGGTAGATGGAAGTGTTTGTGAGAAAAAATTCCGTCACTATTTAGCAGAAGCGAATACGATGATGCCAGATGCATTAGACATTATTCATGAATTAAAGAAAGACTTTGTCATGGTTGCAGCTACAAATGGGATTGAAGAAACTCAATTACTACGTTTGAAAACAGCTGGCTTAGAAAACTTCTTTGAAAAGTTATTTATTTCTGAAGTAGTGGGATATCGTAAGCCAAGTAAAGAGTTTTTTGAAGCTGTAGTAGAGCAAACTGAAGGAATGACGATTGAGAACGCCTTGATGATTGGGGATAGTTTTAAGGCGGATATTTATGGGGCAAGTCGTATTGGAATGGATACTTGTTGGTATATGGAAAATCCAGAACGACCAACTGAACCTGAGGAATTGTTGGCTGTGGAGCCAACATATCAGATTGGGCATTTATCTGAACTGAGAGAGTTTATTTATTAAAGGATTTAGTTATAGTAGCATTAGGACGCAAGCAGCCACCTGGTGGTGTCTCATTGCTGTTACTATGAGAATCCTTGGGTTCGGTCATATATATAGGGACGTATAGAATGTTAATGGATTTTTTGGGAGAGGATAAGAATGGATCATATTGAATTATATGTAAGTAATTTACAGAAGACAAAATTATTTTATTCTAAATTTTTAGTTCAATTAGGATTTGAATTGTTTCAAGAATGGGAAGAGGGATTTTCTTATAAAAAAGGACAATTTTATATCGTATTTGTTCAAGTCAAAGAAAAATATCAATCAACTAACTATCATCGTTGTCATGTAGGATTAAATCACCTAGTTTTTTCTTGCTCTGATAAAAAGATTATTTCAAATATAAGAGAACAATTGATAGAAGAGAATGTAGAATTATTATATGATGAAAAATATCCATATGCTGGTGGGAAAAATCACTATGCGTTATATTTTGAAGATCCTGATAGAATAAAAGTGGAAATTGTCTACCGTAATTAAATTGTTTAATGGATTTACTTATAGTAGCATTAGGACGGCAGCAGCCCTTTGGTCTCATTTTGGCTACTGCGAAAATCCTTATATCAGTCATCTGATAGAATATCAAACTACAAAACAAAAGGGATAAAATCACGTTCAATGGAACTATGATTTTATCCCTTTTCTATATTTTATGCGGCCGGCGGGACTTGAACCCGCACAGGTATACACCCACTGCCCCCTCAAGACAGCGCGTCTGCCATTCCGCCACGACCGCTCAATGTATGTAATCGTATCAAAGTTTTCCTTAGAATGCAAGTGTTAAAAATCGATGAAGGTTTACGGCTTTTCCTTTGAATCCAATACTAAACTTCCACGGCATCTACCACAACGGAATTTATTGGTATCAATTTTTCTCATACGGTGAAAAGTAGCTCTGCAAGAATTGCAAGAATAAACGTATCGATAAGGTTCCATGCGTTCTACAAAACGGAGTCCCTCAACTTCTCGTAAGAGCATTTTAAAATCTCTATCTTGGTGTCGATAACCTTTTCCTTCTTGATGTAAGTGATAATGACATAATTCATGTTTAATAACGCCGATTAAGACTTCTTTACCTAGAATCGTTTCAATTTTAGGATTAATCTCAATGTTTCCTGTTTTCAAAATATAACGTCCACCAGTTGATTTTAAACGAGCATTATAAGTGATTTGATGGCGAAACTCTTTATGAAAGTATTTTTTTGAAATTTCTTGACATAATTGTTGTAAGTCTAATTCTTTCATTTACATCCATTCCTTTATTTTAATGTATCCATTGTAATATAAGAGAGGAGATTATTGCAATTCATTGACGTTCTTCTATTATAAGAGTAAAATGACACTCGGAAGATTTTAAAGACCTGGAGGAAAATGTGTGAAAATAGTAATTGTTGGTGGAGGTAAGGTCGGCGAAGTACTTTGCCGTGAACTAACTTCAGAAGCAAATGATATTGTTTTAATTGATAAAAACCCAGTCATTGTAGAAAGAATGATGAATAAATTTGATATCATGGGAATTGTTGGAAACGGCGCAAGTTATGATATTCAACAAGAAGCAGGAGTTGCGAATGCAGATATCTTTCTAGCTGTATCAGAAATGGATGAAATTAATATTATTGCAGCCATTTTAGCAAAACAAATTGGTGCAGAATATACAGTAGCTCGTGTTCGAAATCCAGAATATTCTCAACAATTGAATTTTGTTCGTGAAAGTTTAGGAATTTCCTTATTAATTAATCCGGAATTATCAGCAGCACGTGATATTTTTAAAATTTTTAAATATCCTTCTGCCTTAAGTGTAGAAAGTTTTGCTAGCAATCGAGTGAGTTTAATCGAGTTGGAAATTCATGAACACTCACCATTAATAGGATTAAGTTTGAAAGACTTTAGAAATCGTTTTGGGACTATTTTAGTTTGTGCGATTCAACGTGATTCGGAAGTATT
The DNA here is from genome assembly GCA_937891475.1 of uncultured Granulicatella sp. Next base: position 8,972 of record CALATC010000169.1, read on the forward strand.
TATTCCAAGTGGGGATTCTTTTATTCAAAAAGGTGACCGTATCCATATTACTGGAGCATATGAAGATATTTCTACCTTCTTAAAAATTACAAATTATATTACCAAACAAGTCCGTTCTAGTTTAATTGTTGGTGGAGGAAAAATTGCTTACTATTTATTAGATATGTTAAAAACGACTAAAATCCATCCAAAAGTGATCGAAGTCAATGAAGAACGTGCAAAGTTTTTAAGTGAACAATTTCCAAATACAACAATCATTCATGCAGATGGAACAGATCATGATGTATTGGAAGAAGAAATGTTGACAAATTATGATGCCTTCGTTTCATTAACAGGAATTGACGAAGAAAACTTAATTTTATCAGTATTTGCCAAACACCGTGGAGTTCGAAAAGTTATTACTAAGATGAGTCGTATCGGTATTTTAAAAGTATTGAAAAATGTTGATCCGCAATCCATTATTACGCCAAAACAAATTGTTGCTAATGAAATTGTTCAATTTGTTCGTGCTCGTGCGAATACAAAAGGCTCAAATGTGGAAGCTTTATATCGTGTAGCTGATAATCAAGTAGAAGCATTACAATTCCGTATTGAAAGAAATAGTCGTGTTTGTGGTATTCCATTATCGAAATTAAAAACAAAATCGAATTTATTAATTGCCTTTATTGTTCGTGGGGAAAAATTAATTTATCCAGATGGGAATGATCAATTGGAACCACATGATAGAGTAATCGTCGTAACAACTCAGAAAAACTTCGATGATATTATCGATATTTTGGAATAGGAGTTGATGATTTTGCAAAGAAGAACAGTATGTTATTTGGTAGGGAAAATTTTACAAGTGGAAGCTTTATTATTACTTCTACCATTAATTGTTAGTTTGATTTATCGAGAAAGTCTCCATCAACTATTTAGTTATGCTGGAACGATCGCTTTATTAGTGGCCATTGGGACACTTTGTACATTAGCAAAACCAAAAAATATGAAAATTATGCCACGTGATGGGATTGTAACAGTAGCTCTCAGTTGGATATTACTTTCATTTTTTGGAGGACTTCCATTTGTGTTTACAGGAGAGATTCCTAATGTAGCAGATGCATTTTTTGAAACAGCCAGTGGTTTTACAACAACGGGTTCTAGTATTTTAAGTGATTTGTCTATTCTAGGGTATTCTTCCTTATTTTGGCGTAGTTTTACCCACTTAGTTGGAGGAATGGGTGTTTTAGTATTTGCATTAGCGATTCTTCCAAGTACAGGATCTGATTCTGTTCAGTTAATGCGTGCGGAAGTTCCAGGACCGGTTTTTGGGAAATTGGTCTCTAAACTTGCAAAAACTGCCAGAATTTTATATGCGATTTATTTAGTGATGACAGCGATATTGGTCATTATTTTAATGCTAGTTAAAGTACCATTATTTGATGCCTTATTATTATCATTTGGGACAGCTGGAACCGGTGGATTCTCTATTAACAATGCAGGGTTTGCCATTTATCAAAATCCTGAGATGGTTGAATGGATTATTGGTGTTGGAATGATGCTCTTTGGAGTAAACTTTAACTTATATTATTTCTTATTATTAGGATCGATTCGAGAAGTATTGACGGATGAAGAAGGACGTTCTTATCTTGGAATTATTGCCTTTGCGTCAGTAGCTATTTTTGCTTTCTTAAGTATTGTTCAATCTCAGTTAGATGTCCCGTTTAGAAGTGTGTTTTTTACGGTATCATCGATTATAACAACAACAGGATATTCAACAGCTGATTTTGGTCTGTGGGGAGTATTTCCACAAGTAGTGTTATTACTTCTAATGTTTATTGGTGGGTGTGCAGGTTCGACTGCTGGGGGAATTAAAGTTTCTCGAGTAGTGATTTATGTCAAAAATGCCATTGCTGAAATTAAGAAAATGGGACAACCTCGTCGAGTGATTATACCGAAATTTAATGGCAAAGTAGTCGATGATAAAATGTCGAGCGGAATTGCGAACTATTTATTAGTATATGTAGCCGTATTTTTAGTGTTGTTAATATCTGCTTCATTTGAAGCTCCTGATTTTTTAACGGCATTTTCTTCAGTTGCAGCAACCTTTAATAATATTGGTCCTGGTTTAGGAGAAGTGGGACCAACAAGTAATTTCT
>CALATC010000170.1 GCA_937891475.1 uncultured Granulicatella sp.
AGTGCAGAAGGTTTTAGAGTCAGAATTACCCCTAAATACGATTAGTGTTGAGTTTGAAAACAACACGAAAGGAGGAAGCGGAATGAACACAATCGCACCAGAAGTATTAAAAGAGCTAGATGAATTAATCGTTCAACTTATTAAAGACGCAAAAAAAGACCCAACAACAGAAAAATTAAAAGCTCTAACTGAGTTGCTTTCAGCTAGAGCAAATATGGATTACTAGTCTTCTTTGGATGCTAGCTTTTCATATAAAGTTTTATAAAATTCGAAAACATCCTCAGCAGTACGCTTTGCTGAAGTTTGTCTCGCAATCAAATTATTCTCAACAGCTAATCTAGTCCATTCTGCAGCGACTGACTTAGCTTGAGGTTCAGTTAAGTTTTGCATATTAAACACCTCCTTTCCCCACTTCAATTATAGGCTTGAAAGAAGGTTACAACAATATGAAAAAATGAAAGGAGTAAAACCATGGAACAAGCAACGCTTGATTATTACGAACAGATATTCTTCGAAGTCGTAAAAAGAAACCCAGAGAAATTTGTTGGATTAATAAAACCGTTTATTGACTCAAGAAGTAATCAAAGGTGGATAACGACTGAAGAGTTATGTGAAGCAATTGGAACGAGTTCCAGTTCGTGGCACAAAAGTGAAATTAGAAACCATCCAGTAGTGGTTGCAGCAAGAAGAACAGATACACGCCCATACAAATATCAAGCGAGCATGATTGATGAAATACAGAAAGTATGGGACGGAAGGAGAAGACGATGAGAACAGAACGAAGAAGAAAAACAAGAGTGCGATTCATTCCATTCATGAGATGGATGCTCCAATGGTACATCCTATCATTTGGACTCATTATCGCAATGATGAGCATCGTGCTCTTAGTTGGGAAGGCGGTTGAGCAGCACGAATCAAAAGTGAATCTAATTAGAAGTGGGCAATACGTGGAACCTGATTTTCAGGAAACGTGGAATAAAAAAAGCCAGCGCGGCAACGCTGACTAAAACAAAAATATTTTCAAGGAGATTATAACACAATGTACGGCAGTTTTGAAGTATTACACAATAGATATCTTGAACCGCCTGAGGATAAAGTTTACGGATACGATTGGCAGGGAATGGAAATCTATCGTGGAGACCAGTACCGCATTATCGGAAAGGATAAAGTCCTTGAAGACGATGTGGAAGAATATCTAAGAAACCTATATTTAACAGAACCACCAGTGACACGCATTAAAGCGTATGACTGGAAAGGAGAAAAAACAGACGAGGAATGTAATTACTACAATTTAGGTGGCGATTACGTTAACGAGGATGACGTAGACGAATACTTGAAAGAAAACTACTTAGAGTCATCGATTATAACAGCGGGAGAGTGAAACATGTTAAACAAATCAGAGAGCATTGAAAACCTATCAAAAGCAATGTCTGAATTTCAGAAGAATTTAAAACAACCATTAAAAGATGCAAACAACCCATTTTTCAAAAGCAAATATGTACCTTTAGAAAATGTAGTTGAAGCAATCACGGAAGCAGCAGGGCCGTTAGGAATTTCGTTCATGCAGTTTGCAAGTGGCGATGATAACGGAAATATCGAGGTAGGAACAATTATTCTACATCAATCAGGGGAATATATTGAGTTTCCTAGTGTGAGAATGAAACCTGAAAAGCAAACACCTCAAGCATACGGAAGCGCAATTACATACGCTAAAAGATATGCGTTGAGCGCAGTGTTTGGTATCACATCAGATAAAGACGATGACGGAAACGAGGCGAGCGGTAACGGAAGAAAAAAGAAAGGGCCTCAAATCAGCGCAGAAAAACAATCTAAATGTGATTATATTCAACAACTAGCAGAGTCAACGCCCGAACGATTCGAGAAATTCAAAGAAATGCAATCCAAAGTTCAAGGCGCACCTACTGAAGAATGGAGCGATACTTTGCTAGATAGAGCAATTAAGATGTTGCAAAGTATTCCTGAACCTTTAACAGGAACGCGTGAAGGGGCGTAATGGATTACGAGGGGAAACTCAAAGCGGTTAATCAACATGACATACAGATAGCGCTAGAAGAAGATTTCAACCTTACAGAGGCTAGAAGAAGAACAGATAAAGGCGAAAATATCCGCTTGAAAGTGACGGTTATTGATAAACGTAGTATCACACCTAAACAACAAAAGTTCATACATGCGTTATTTGGAGATGTGAGCGATTATACAGGCTACCCGTTGGAATGGGTCAAGGAAATGTTCAAAGCGTATTACAGTGAGCTATACAACGTGGAAGGGTTAAGCCTAGCGATGAACCACTGTAACATTACTCAAGCTAATCAACTGATTGAACTGATTATCGAGTTTTGTTTCCAAAACAACATACCGTTCCACTTTAAAGAATACTATCAAGCAGCTGACATGGCCCGTATAGCGTTTCTGTTTATTAAATATCGGACGTGCTTTATTTGTGGAAAACAACATAGCGATGTAGATCATGTAGATGCAGTAGGAATGGGAAACAATCGAAACAAGATAGACCACGCAAACAGATTTTACTATTGCTTATGTAGAACACATCACACAGAACGGCACACGATAGGAGAAATCGCATTTGAAAATAAATATCATATCAAGCCAATCTTACTAAACGAGGAGGCTGTGAAAGAGCTAAGAATCGGTAAATAGGGAGAAAGGAGGTACCGAATGAGAAGTTATTTCTCACACGATAGCAACGCAAGAAATTCGGACAAATTAATGAAGGTTCGAATGAAGTTAGGTGCGGAAGGTTATGGAATCTTCTTCATGTTGATTGAACGTTTAAGAGAAGAAGAGGGTTACAAAAGCACAATCGATTACGACACACTAGCTTTTGATTTAAGAGTAGATGCCGAAAAAGTAAAACAAGTTGTTGAGGATTACGACTTATTCAAATTTACGGAAGATGGTAATTATTTCTATTCCGATAGTTTTAACGAGCGAATGGAAATGATGGATAAACGAGCGCAACAACGAATATCCAAAGCAAAAAAAGCAGCAGAAGCAAGGTGGAATAAACAATCTGAAGATACAAGTAATGCTCAAGCATTACCTAAGCAATGCTCAAGCAATGCTCAAGCATTACTAAACCATGCCAATAAAATAAAACTAAATAAAACTAAACTAAATAAAATAAAACTAAATAAAATAAAACTAAATAAAACTAAACCAGAAGAAAGTAAACCAGATAAAGAACTGGTGACTGGTGGTGGTTCAACTGACAATGATGTTCAAGAATTGATTGAAATGTATCAAGAAAATTTCGGAGTATGTAACCCACTTGTTATCAATGACATTCAAAACTCTTTAACGATGTTTGATAAAGATGTGGTTATCGAGTCATTCAGATTATCTATCGGAAAGGATAACCCTTACTTATACATGAAAGGTATTTGGAAGAAATGGAAAGATGAAGGGGTTATCACACTAGAGCAGGTACAAGCAAGTAATGCACGACATGAGAAGAACAAACCGACTAATTATAAAAAAGGTGGTTACGTTGAGATTGTACCCGATTGGGCAAATTAACAGGAGGATAAATGAGCGAGGCAGAAAAAGAAATACAGTTTTACAAGTCTAATCCAAAAAAATACGCAAAACTAGTTAAACAAATCGCTAACTTAAAAACCACTGATGAAGGTTACCTTGAAAGAAAGAGAAAACTTATCCAGGGAGCAAAAGAAAGAGAGGGAGCAACTAATAAATAAATGTTCAGAACATCTAAGTACAACGCTAAGAAAGTAGAAATTGACGGTATCAAGTTTGATAGCAAAGCGGAAGGCGAATATTACTTACACTTAAAGCAACAAGTAACGGAACGTCAAATCTTAGGGTTTGAACGACAAAAAAGAATGTTGCTGCAAGAAGGCTTTAGCGTTGAAGGAGTCAAAGGGAAAATCAGACCTATCTTTTATGTAGTTGATTTCATAATTACAGAAAATAACGGCACGCTGACTTACGTTGACGTAAAAGGTATGGAAACAGACGTATTCAAGCTAAAGAAAAAGCTATTTATGAAACGATACAATACCGCGTTACTGAAAGTTAAAAAGACAAAAGGAGGGTGGCAATATGAGTAAACAAATGACACCGATTGAAAGAGTAGTCCTATCGCTTATACCGATTAGTGACGAACGCAGAGTGAATATAAAAGACATTGTAGCACAGACAAGACTTTCTACAAGACGAGTAAAGAAAATCATAGATCAGTTAATCAACAATTACGGCATCGTGATTGTAGGAGTAAGAAACGGACGTACTGGATACTTTATTCCAGTAACAGACCAGGCGCGACAAGAAGGGGTATTGCCACTCAAAGCGCAAGCAATCAAAGAGTTTAAACGAGTAAACAAGATTCAAAAGGGAAACCTAGACGAATGGAAAAAATATATAGGAGATGTAGAAAATGATTAACAACGTAGTATTAGTAGGACGATTAACAAGGGATGTAGATTTACGCTACACATCAAACGGGACGGCATACGCTAGTTTCACATTAGCTGTTGAGAGAAGATTCAAAAATCAAAACGGCGAAAAAGAAACAGATTTTATTAACTGCGCAATGTGGCGTAATTCAGCGGAAAACTTCGCAAACTTTACACACAAAGGCTCACAAGTAGGAATTGAAGGCCGTATCCAAACGCGTAACTATGAAAATCAACAAGGTCAAAAGGTATATGTGACAGAGGTACTAGCAGAAAACTTTAGCCTACTTGAACCACGTAACGCTACAAGCCGATTAGATGGCGATAGAGAGAGTTTTAACGGTGGACATGTAAATACATTCAACGGTAATAAAAACGCGAATACGAGCGGAAATTTTGCAAATAACGACCCTTTTACAGCGAACGGGAACACGTTTGACGTCACTGAAGAATTACCGTTTTAGAGAGGGGTAAAACATGAATAATATAAAATTGTATGTCATTAGAGATGCAAAGACCCCTCAATGGTACTTCCAACGTATCGAAGACTACTCAAGCGTGATGGGGTATCTTGCGAAGAGTCATCCAAGATATACTCACAAACTTACGAACGATATTAAACAAGCGATGCATTTTGAAACACCTAATGAGGCTTTAACGTTTATCAAGGAACATGCTATCGAAGGGAATATTATTAAAGACCCCTACCAAGAACAACTCAGTAATGTGACGTTAAAATACATGGGTGAGAATTACGGTGAAGCTATCACTTACATTTATGGAATGATTGGAAATTCAAGTGAGAAGATGTTAGCTGGTTCGAAAACATTGAAAGTGAATGCGAATACGCTAATCAAATTTATGAAAGATCCATACTCGGTTGCAGCTCATATTCGAGACCGTATCGTAGAAAACTTGGTAAATCTAGAAAAGGCGGTGAAGTCCATTGACTAAAAATGGATTCGATAAATTAAAAGACGATGTGCATTACTTGATTGTAGCACATTGTAAATACAAGGATATGTTGATGTATGACAGAGCGTTGAAACAGTTCCAGGAAGATATTGGATACGGTCAGTTAGAAAAAATGAGTTACGATGAACGATTCTCTTTCTTGCTTGGATTTGAAACGGCACTTAAGACAATTGGAGGATGAAACACAATGACAAACTTAGAAACACTAAAACAAAAAACAGCAGACATGGAAGCGAAGCTAAAAGAAATGAAAGCAGAAATCGAACGAATGGAAAACGGGTGGGAGATGAAATGCCCGTATGAGATTGGGGATGAATATTTTCTTATTGACGAAGTAGGGTCATTAATTGAAAGCCGTTGGGATGGTTTGGATATGGACAAAGACCGCTTTTCACAAGGCAATATCTTTCCAACGAAACAAGCAACCGAACTAGAAGCAAAACGAAGAGCCCTGCTTACACGATTCAGAGCGTTTAGAGATGAGTGTAATGACGGATGGACACCAAACTGGACGAAAAATAGAGAAAAAATTTCTTTGTATTATAAACCCGAAGATAAAATTTTTTATATGGAAACTAGTTTCATTGCGAACACATTTAACCTATTCGGCTATTTCAAAAACAAACAAGACGCCCAACGTGCTATTGAATTGTTTGGTGATGAAATCAAAGAATTGTTTGTGGAGTGTGAGTAGATGAAAAAAATAACGATTGAATTAACAGATAGTGGTGGGTATAGAATAAATGGCATGGAAAATATCGAGTCACGTTCAGAAAGTATATGGTTGATGTTAGCTGCACGGCATATAGAAGATGGAGCATTAAAAAAAGGATACTTACCTGACTTAGAAAAAGGACTAGAAGAATGGGTTGATAAAAATAATACGGATAAAATTCGGCTTTTAACTGAAAAAGAACACGAAAATTTAGGAATTGGCAAACCACTATTACCGACATACATTCAAATTGAACTACCTAGCAACGCACCTTCAAAGGTTAAACCAATTGTGATTTTACCTAGTGTGGAAGCTGAAAGTGTGGATGTAAAAGTAGCTCAAAATGGCAAAGGTTTCGTATTGTTTGATGCAACACTACAACTTAATCAATCACACGTAATCAATATGAATACGGAGGTATAAAGATGAATTTACAAGAAAACGCTCGAATAAAAGAAGCAGTAAATAAGCCTAGTCACTATGTAGGTGAAAAGGGATTAGAAGTGAAAGAAGTACTTGAAAATTTTGTTAAAAATAAAAAAGGAATGGAAGCTCATAGATGGTGTAGCGCTGTGGAATACTTATTAAGATACGCAGAAAAAAATGGAGTCGAAGACTTAAAGAAAGCTAGAAAGAACATCGAGTGGTTGATTGAAGAAGGGTAGGAAGAAAAAGGGAAAAGGGAGGTGTGTGAATGTCAAAATCGATACAGGATGAAATCATGGACTTAAAAGAGCAAGGACTGAGCTGGGTACAAATTGCAACTAGACTCAATCTTGCAAGCATGGAAGTCGCTCGAGGTAAGGTTAGAGGTACACCACGTTACAAAGAGTTTCAACAAAGGCAAGGAGTAAATGTTGAAAAATCTCAAACCAGAGAATTTAATAACGATGGTTCAATCGGTTCTCAAATCAGAGTAAGACAACAACAACGAAAAGTATTCTCTAATGAGGAGCTTATTCGATTACATGGATTCAATCCTGATGAGGTTAAACTAAAAACAGCAACATCTAATGAATGGACTACTCCAACAAACGGAGAAACTTATTATAATTATCAATCGAAAATCGTTGTAGTGCCTAAAAGGTGGGATATGTCCGCTCAAGATGTTAAGAAAATCTTTGGAGATATTCCCCAACGTAAAATTGAATTATTAGATAAGGGAATTCCAAATGAATACTTATTGATTCCTTTGTCAGATTTACACTTTGGACATAATTCTCATCTTGATTATTTGAAATTACAGAGAGAAATTGCGGAACGTATTATGAATCGCTATAAGGAAATCCTTATAACGCTACACGGAGATTATTTTCATGTTGATAATTTTCTGAATACAACTGAAAGAGGAACTAGAGTCGATGATGTCGACTTTGAGGCTGGATTAAGATCTGGTTATGATTTCCTTAGTCCATTGCTTGATTTAGCGTTAGAAAATAGTCCTAAGGTTAAAGTAGTTTATTTGAAAGGAAATCATGCTCCTAGTATAGATTATCTATTTGTGAGTATGCTTGAGCATATATATCCTCAAATAAAATTCGATGTCGAAATCAAAGAATTTAAACATGCGTGGTTAGGCAATCACTCTATATTCATGCATCATGGCGATAAAGTGAAATCGCCTAATAAATTATTCGAGATTATGGTCTCACATTTTGGAGAGGAATGGGGAAAAAGTCAATCAAGATATTTGATTACTGGACACTTCCATCATGAGAAGTCACTATCGTTTGCAGGCTTAACTTGGTATCAATTACAAAGCCCTAGCAAACATTCAAGCTATGATAAAACATTCGGATATGACACTAGCGAATCAGGACAAATGCTTTTCGAGTTTAATGAGTATAAACGAAGTGCAATATATTATGTGTAGAAAAGGAGGGGTTAAATGATTACAGTTTATTCTAGACCAAATTGTATGCAATGCAAGATGACGAAGATGTGGTTGAACCAAAACAAGATTGGATTTGAAAATGTGGACATCGAAGCAAATCCAGGAGCGCTTGAACTCTTGAAACACTATGGTTACGGCTCACTTCCAGTGGTTGTGATTGACGATGAATTTGATAATCCAGATAAGGCTTGGGCAGGATTTCAAATTGAAAAATTAGAAGCTTTATTGTGAGGTGGATAATGGAAGATAAAGGGTATTACAGATTACGTGCTGCAATCATAGAAAGAGCGGTTGATGATTACAAGATAGCATTAAGGCGCTTGCTTTCAAAAGGTGTAGTGGATTCTAATTGGAATTTGAGAGAAACACATTTCAAGAAAATATATCATCAAACAGCATGGAATATGAAAATGGATTGCGAACGGTTCTTTTTCAGTCAATATTTTGATTATTTATCAGATACTGAAGACTTTGGACCAACGCTAGTCAATAGAATTAGAGAGGATGTGAAGAATGGGCATTAAACATCAATTAAAACAAATTCGTTTAATCGATTTGGAAGTAAAATCAAAAATGGAAGAGTTAGATCGCTTGAATAATTCGTTCTTGAAATCTCCATCTCTAAAAGAAATAAACGTTCAAGGATCAAAAGTAAGTCTCAAAGACGATGCATACGTTAAAATAATCAATTTGAATGATTATATTAATGATCAAGTAGATAAATTGATTGATTTAAAATATCAACTTATCCAAGCAATCGAACAATTAGATAATTCTAGAGAGCGAACAATCATTTGGATGAAATATATTTCTTCTAAAGGCTGGGATGAAATCGCTGAAGAGTTGAAAATTTCTAAAACAACACTATTTATTCTTCATGATGAAGCTATTAAAAAAATAGATTTAATCTGTACTAAAAAAGGTGTTTCTGTACCAAACAATACTAAAGATTCTATGATATAGTTATCATGTGGAAAGATGTAGAAAAAGACATTCTTTTTTCTCATGGTTTAAACTCCTTTATTTTTTCCCTTCGAGCCTCCAGTTCGAAGGGTTTTTATTAGGCTTTGATTGCAGTATATATCTAAGGAGTGTACCTCTCACCTCTCACAGTCGTGAGGGGTGTTTTTTATATATTCATTAGGAGGTGGTTCAGTGAGTGAGTAAGTTAACAACAAAACAAGAAATATTTGTCCAACAACTAGTCGCTGGACAATCTCAAAGGCAAGCGTATAGGCAAGCTTATAATGCCGAAAAAATGACAGATAAGACTGTTGATGAAAAAGCAAGTAAACTCTTTAAGGACGGCAAGGTTAGGGCAAGGCATCGTGCGCTATTAAAACAATTCTCAAATATGGCTCTTTGGTCTAGGGAACAAGCGTTTAACGAGTATGAGTGGCTTAAGAACAAAGCTAAAGTTAGTATTGAGAAAGAAGGAGTAAGACAAGCTAATTCTAATGCTTTCCTTGCATCGCTAGAAGGCATGAACAATATGAGTTTCAACGACTTAGAGTTAGCTGATAAGAAACTAAAACTTGAAATTGAAAAACTACAATCACAAATCGGCGGGGATAGCGAACAAGATGACAAACTGATAGATTTCGCTAAGGCTTTAAGAGGTGCATTTGATGACGAATAAGTTCACCCCTAAACAAGAACAAGTCCTTAAACGAGTATTGAATGATGATTTCTTTATTTGTGGTCTGCATGGTGCAAAGCGGTCGGGTAAAACTGTTCTAAATAACATAGTTTTCATGAACGAGATTGCACGAGTGAGAGAGACTGCAGATAGATTAAACATTGATGAACCGATGTACATCTTGGCTGGAACATCTTCAACATCGATACAAAACAACATCATTCAAGAACTGTACAACATGTTTGATATTGAACCGAAATACGATAAGCACGGAGCTTTTACTCTTTGCGGAGTTAAGGTGATTCAGGTCTACACTGGTTCAATTTCTGGGTTAAAGCGTGCTCGTGGGTTTACTGCTTATGGAGCTTACGTAAACGAGGCATCACTTGCTAATGAACAAGTGTTCAAAGAAATCATCTCACGTTGTTCTGGAGAAGGAGCACGGATTGTTTGGGATAGTAATCCCGACATTCCAACACACTGGCTAAGACGTGATTACATAAATTCTGGCGACGATATGATTATAGATTTTCATTTTAAACTAGATGACAATACATTCATGTCTGAGAGGTATCGTGAGAATATTAAAAATGCTACTCCAGAAGGCGTGTTTTACGATAGAGACATTCTAGGTATGTGGGTAACTGGTGAGGGCGTTGTTTATCGTGATTTCAGTGAAGATATGTTTGTGGATAGCATTCCAAAAAATATCACTAAGATATACGCTGGCGTTGACTGGGGTTATGATCACTATGGCTCTATCGTCGTTATAGGAGAAACTCCAGACGGCGACGTTTATCTGTTAGAAGAACATGCGTATCAGTACAAAGAGATAGACTTTTGGGTTGATGTTGCTAAGAATATCAAAGAACGATACGGCGATATTACTTTCTGGGCAGATAGCGCACGACCTGAGCACGTTGCTAGATTTCAAAGAGAGAGATTAAGAACATTTAACGCCAATAAATCGGTTTTATCTGGTATTGAGGAAGTCGCTAAGCTGATGAAAGCTGGGCGTTTTTTTGTTGTTTCAAACAAGGTCAGCAAGTTCAAGGATGAGATTTACCAGTACATCTGGAATGAAAAGACAGGCGAACCAGTAAAAGAGAATGATGACGTGCTAGACGCGGTTCGTTATGCGATTTACTCACAGCATTCTGGTACTGGAAGTAAAATCAAAATGTTCAAAGGAGGTTTTTAAAAATTGGCAAAAGTTTTTGTTAATAAACGGAAAGTCATAACGACAACAAGCGATGTAGTGACTGAGGAAGTCGTTACTGAGGCGATTAGGCTGCACATGAGTAAGCTAGTTAAGAATTATGTTGAGAGTGAGGATATGTACCTCTCGCAACACGAAGTCTTGAAAATGGCGAAAAAAGATAGTTGGAAACCTGATAATCGCTTGGTGTTTAATTACGCTAAGTACATTGTTGATACGTTTACAGG
>CALATC010000171.1 GCA_937891475.1 uncultured Granulicatella sp.
GAATATGAATTAGGAATTTATCCAATGGAAAAAACAGATATAGTTGAAATCGATAATTTAGAAGAATTATTAGAGTTAGATCCAAGTTATCAAAGTATCTTGGATGAAGGTGAGGAAGTTTAATATGCAAAAAAGATTACATCAAGAAATTGACTGGGTATCTACTATAGTACCTTTATTAGGAGTTTTATTACTAGGGGTTCTATTTTTAGTCATTCCAGAACAATCATCATTAATTTTAAGTGGGATTCGTACTTGGCTAGGAGATCAATTTAGTATTTATTATGCACTTTTAGGTGTGGGAATTTTTAGTTGTAGTATGTATGTTGCCTTTTCAAAATATGGGTCTATTGTTTTAGGAAAAGGGGAAAAGCCTGAATATACGTCTTTCCAATGGGGAGTGATGATTTTTACTTCTACCATGGCGGCAGATATATTATTCTATTCTTTATGTGAATGGGCGTTATATGCCAATGAAGATTATGTCGCTCAATTAGGAGGCATTCAAAGATGGGCTCCTACATTCCCATTATTCCACTGGGGACCAATTGCTTGGGGATTTTATATTATGTTAGCAGTAGCATTTGGATTTATGTTACATGTCCGTAAAGTTGAAAAACAAAAATTCTCTGAAGCTTGTCGTCCTATTTTAAAAGATAAAGTAGATGGTTGGATGGGGAAAGTCATTGACTTAATTGCAATTTTTGCTTTGATTGCTGGAACTGCAACAACTTTCTCATTAGCAACTCCTTTATTATCAGCAGCAATGGGACATGTTTTTGGATTTGAAAACTCAACTGGAGCAACAATTGTTATTTTATTATTAATTGCGTTAGTTTATACTTCAACAGTGCTATTAGGAATGGAAGCTGTCTCTAAATTAGCGACTTATTGTTCATATTTATTCTTTGCTTTATTAGCTTATTTCTTATTTGCAGGTGGAGAAACAGTTTATATTTTAGAAACGGGATTTAGTTCTATTGGGAATTTAGCGCAAAACTTTATTGGATTATCAACTTGGTTAGATCCATTGCGTGAAACATCATTCCCTCAAAAATGGACAATTTATTATTGGGCTTATTGGATGGTTTGGTGTGTAGCAACTCCATTCTTTATTGGTAGTATTAGTAAAGGACGTACGATTAAGCAAACTATTTTAGGGGCTTATTCTTGGGGAATTGCTGGAACATTTACTTCATTTATTATTTTAGGAAACTATGGTTTAGCACAACAATTAAAACATGGTTTAGATATTTCTAGTGGATTAGTAACAGATAATCCAGATTATGCAGGAATTATTTTGAAAATTTTTGATACAATGCCTTTAAGTCAATTAGGGTTAATTTTATTAGCTGTGACAATGGTTGCTTTTTATGCGACAACATTTGATGCGTTAACTTTAGTGATTTCTGCTTATTCTTATAAGACATTAGAAGATACGCATGATTCTGATAAACGTGTTCGTATGTTCTGGGCAGTAGTGTTTATTATTTTACCGATTGCTTTAATTTTCTCAGAAAATTCAATGTATAATTTACAATCTGTTGCGATTATTGCAGCATTCCCAATTGGTTTAATTATTATTCTAATTGTGGCAAGTTTCTTAAAAGACTTGAAAGCTTACGAGAAAGAGATGTAATGTTTTAGACTTCCTAAGGAATAGTAGTATTAGGACGCCAGCAAACCTTCGGTTTCATGGCTAAAATTCGAGCCTTGGGTCTCGAATTTACCTGTCATATAAGCCGAGGTTTCGGCTTATATGACCCATACTACTATTGGAAAGTCTATGTTGGTGTGTTCATTCTAATAAGAGACGTTTAAAAAAATTGAGACTTTGGTCTCGATTTTTTTTATTTTGGCTTTTATGAATTCTGTGTTAGAATAGGAATGCTAAATAAGTAAAGGAGGGAAAGCGATGACAAATGATTTATCTACTATTATTCAAGCTATCGTAACGGATGAAAATGATAAAGCGTACTTTGTTCAAAAACAAGGTGAAACGTATCGTATTTCAAAAAATCCCGATGTAACATTAGCCATCGGAGATGTCGTGAAGGGCTTTGTATATGAAAATAGTGATCGTAAGAAAATCATGACCCTTGATATTCCAGAAGTAACTAATGAAACTTATGGATGGGCAACAGTTACTCAAGTGAGAAAAGATTTAGGCGTATTCGTATCGATTGGATTACCGGATAAAGATATGGTTGTTTCATTAGATGAATTACCAAACTTAAAAGAATTATGGCCAAAGAAAAATAATCGATTATATGTAACTTTAATTAAAGATAAGAAAAATCGTACTTGGGCAACAATGGGGGATGGAACAGAGTTAAAAGCCAAATCCATTAGAGCCAATCATACATTAAAAAATAAAGATGTATCTGCTACTGTAACGAATGTTAAATTAGTAGGAACATTTTTAATGACAGAAGAAGGGTATCGATGCTTCTTACATCCAAGTGAGCGTTTATATGAACCAACACTTGGGGAATTAGTCAATGTTCGAGTAATTGGTGTTCGACCAGATGGTGTGTTAAATGTATCCATGAGACCAAGAGCGTATGAAGCAATTGGAGATGATGCAGAAATGATTTTAACAATGTTAAGAAATCGTCCAACGCATACATTACCGTATTGGGATAAAACAGATCCAACGATTATTAAAGAAATTTTTGGAATTAGTAAGGGACAATTCAAACGTGCGATTGGTTCCTTATTAAAAGCGAAAAAGATTACACAATCAGAAGGATTTATTCAATTAGTGGAAGAATAATGAGGATTGAAATGGGGGGATAAATCTGTGTTAACAATGGAAGGCATCAAAAAGAAATTGCAAGAAGAGGGGTTTAAATTAACGCCTCAAAGACAAGCAACGGTTGCAATTTTATTAGAAAAAGAAGATGACCATCTGAGTGCTGAAGCTATATATATGCTTGTTAAGCGGAAATATCCTGATATTGGATTAGCAACGGTTTATCGTACTTTAGAAATTTTAACAGATTTAAATATTACTTATCGAGTTGTATTCGATGATGGCTTAGCTCGTTATGATTTAAAACGAGATGAATCGAATCGTTTCCACCATCACTTACTATGTAATAAATGTGGAAATATTGAAGAAATTCATGAAAACTTATTAGGTGAAGTAGAGAAAATTGTTGAAGAACGATTTCATTTTAAAGTAGAAGATCATCGTTTAACTTTCCATGGCATTTGTCAAAAATGTAGAGAAGGTGAAACTCATGCAACGTAATTTGGATTATTTTGTGGATTCATTAGCAATTCAAGGATTATCTCAAAATACAGTCATGAGTTATCAAAGAGATTTAATGAAATTTTACCAATTTTTGAAAGAACAACAAATTCAAGATTGGAAAGAAGTCGATTATTCTCTGATTGTTTTATTTTTACAAGCTTTAAAACAGGATGGCTATGCGACAAGTTCTACGAGTAGAATGATTAGTTGCTTAAAAAAGTTCTTTAAATTTTTACAACAAGAACAATTAGTGGAAACAAATCCAGTACAACCACTGAAAGTTCCTAAAACGAGTAAGACGTTGCCGAAAGCTCTAACGGTTGATGAAGTGACACAAGTATTAAATTCCTGTGATACTTCAACTGTATTAGGATTAAGAGATAAAGCTATGTTAGAACTCCTTTATGCAACTGGAATGCGTGTTAGTGAGTTAATTACTTTAAAACTTAGTGACTTGCATTTAGAATTAGGATTTCTTCAAACAATTGGTAAAGGAAATAAACAAAGAATTATTCCAATTGGGCAAGCTGCCACTAATTGGGTTCAGCATTATTTAACTTATGCGAGAGTAGTGTTAGAGCAGGAATCAAATCCAGTGGAATATTTGTTTCTAAATCATCGTGGAAATGGATTTACAAGACAAGGTTTTTGGAAAAATTTAAAGAAAATTGTTCAAGAAGCAGGCGTTCATAAAGAAGTAAGCCCCCATACATTGCGCCATTCATTTGCAACGCATATTTTAGAGGCAGGGGCTGATTTGAGAATTGTGCAAGAATTATTAGGACATAGCGATATTAGTACGACTCAAATTTATACGCATTTAACAAATGAACGTATGAAGGAAATTTATCAACAAGCGCACCCACGTGCGAAAAAATAAAAATTTATACAGAAAGAAGAATGTCAGATGAAATTTAAAAGAATTCACGTAATTGTAATGGACTCAGTTGGGATTGGAGAAGCGCCAGATGCTGCTGCATTTAATGATGCAGGTTCTCATACATTAGGCCATATTTCAGAACGAGTTGGTTTAAATGTTCCAAATATGCAAGCTTATGGATTAGGAAATATTGCGCCATTAAAAACTGTACCTCCAGTTGAAAATCCAAAAGGAAGCTACACTAAATTAGAAGAAGTTTCTGTAGGAAAAGATACAATGACAGGCCACTGGGAATTAATGGGATTAAATATTAAAACTCCATTTAGAGTATTCCCTGATGGATTCCCTCAAGATTTATTAGACAAAATTACAGAATTCTCTGGAAGAAATATTGTATGTAATAAACCATATAGCGGAACAGCAGTTATTGATGATTTTGGGAAACATCAAATGGAAACAGGCGATTTAATCGTTTATACAAGTGCTGACCCAGTATTACAAATTGCAGCTCATGAAGAAATTATTCCTTTAGAAGAATTATATCGTATTTGTGAATATACAAGAGAAATTACTAAAGATGATCCATATATGATTGGACGTATTATTGCTCGTCCATATGTAGGAACTCCAGGTAACTTCCAACGTACTTCAAACCGTCACGACTATGCATTAAGTCCATTTGGTCAAACAACATTAGATTTCTTAAAAGATAAAGGATTTGATGTTATTGCGATTGGTAAAATTAATGACATTTTCAATGGTCAAGGAATTACTGAATTTGTTCGTACAAAAAACAATATGGATGGTGTTGATAAATTCGTAGATATCTTGAAAAAAGATTTCACTGGAATGAGCTTCTTAAACTTAGTAGACTTCGATGCTGCTTATGGACACCGTAGAGATACTGTTGGATATGGTAAAGCATTAGAAGAATTTGATGCACGTATTCCAGAAATTTTAGAACATATGCATGAAGATGATTTATTAATTATTACAGCTGACCATGGTAATGACCCTACATTCCCAGGAACTGACCATACTCGTGAGTATATTCCAGTGTTAGCAATTAGCAAATCTCTTCAACATCCAACACGCTTAACTCAAGGACATTTCTCAGATATTGCTGAAACAATTTCTGAAAACTTTGGCGTATCTTCAACTGGAAACGGACAAAGCTTCTTAAGTGAATTACATTAATATAATTGTGGAAATTCAATGAGTTCCATTATTGGATTTCCACTTTTTTTAAATCATCTAAAAAAAGAGAGGACAGAGTAGCATGACTTTATATGATCAATTACTACATTTAGAACAAACAAAACGATTTTTACAAAACAGTGGAGTTCAAAATATTGATTTTGGACTAATTTTAGGTTCAGGATTAGGAGAATTAGCAACTGAAGTAGAAAATCCAATTATCTTCAATTACAAAGATATTCCAAACTTTCCAGTATCTACAGTAGTAGGTCACGCTGGACGATTAGTTTATGGTGAATTATGTGGTAAAAAAGTTTTAATTATGGATGGACGTTTCCATTTTTATGAAGGATATCCAATGGAAACAGTTACGTTCCCAATTCGTTTAATGAAATTATTAGAAGTAGAAACAATGATTGTGACAAACTCTGCTGGAGGAAGCAATCCAAACTTTAAACCAGGGGACTTAATGCTAATTACAGACCATATTAATATTACAGGTACAAATCCATTAATTGGACCAAATGCTGATAGTTTTGGACCTCGTTTCCCTGATATGTCTCATGCTTATCATGTCTATGGACAAGAAGTTGTTCGTAAGGCAGCAAAAGAAGTAGGAGTGCAATTACAAGAAGGAGTTTATACAGGTTTATCTGGCCCAACTTATGAAACACCTGCTGAAGTTCGTATGGTACAAGTATTAGGTGGGGACGCTGTTGGTATGTCAACTGTTCCTGAAGTGATTATTGCGAACCATTCAGGAATTAAAGTTATCGGTATTTCTTGTATTACAAACTTAGCAGCCGGACTACAAGCAAACTTAAACCATGAGGAAGTAGTAGAAACAACTCAACGAGTAAAAGAATCATTTAAAGGTTTAGTTCGTAAAGTCATTGAAATTTATTAATTAGAATAGGAGTAGAGAAAGTGGATGCGTTAACGCTACGTATTGGGGAATTTGAAGGCCCAATGGATTTGTTATTACATTTAATTAAAGAGATGAAAATTGATATTTATAACATTCCAATGGTGGAATTAACGCATCAATATTTATCCTATATTCATTCCATGCAAGAAATGGAATTAGAAGTAGCTAGCGAGTATTTATTAATGGCAGCAACTTTATTAGAAATTAAAGCAAGAATGCTTTTACCGAAACCAAAAGTGGAAATCGATGAAGTAGAAGTAGAAGAAGATCCACGGGATGAGTTAGTTGAAAAATTAATGGAATATAAGCAATTCCAAGAAGGTGCCAAAAAACTGGAAGAACTTTCGGTTCAAAGAGGGATGCATTATGGAAAAGAAGCGAGTGATTTATCCGCTCTTCAAGAAATTATTCCATTACAAGAAGGACAAGTAACGACTCAAGATTTATGGAATGCATTAAAAAAAATAGCAAGAAGAAATCTTGAAAAAATGCCTCTACAAGCCAATATTCAACATGAAACACATACGGTAGAGGAAATGATGGATTCGATTTTAACAAAAATTCAAGAAAATCCTCAAAAAAGTATTCGATTTGATAAATGTTTCCCTTCGTTTCATCGTCATGCCATTGTGACAACATTTTTGGCGATGTTACAATTAGTAAGGGAACATAAAATTCGTTTGGTTCAACATGTGCCTTATGAAGATATTGTTTTAGAAACTTGCGATAAAGGTGGTGCATTTAGTGAATAATTATTTAGCAGCAACTCAAGCTTTATTATTTGTAGCAGGAGATGATGGCTTAACACTAGAAGAAATTAGTTATGTCGTTGGTATTGAAAAAACGGCAGTTCGACAACTATTAGAAGAATTAATGGAACAATTAAAAGATGAAACAAGTGGTTTAGAATTAATTTTAACAGCACAACGTTATAAATTTGTGACGAAAGCATCGTTAAAACCTTATCTTGAAAAATATGCTGTTTCTCCATTTTCTTCCCAATTATCTAGTGCAGCTTTGGAAACATTGGCTATTATTGCTTATAAACAGCCTATTACAAGATTAGAAGTAGAAAGTATTCGTGGAGTTCAATGTAGTGGTGCTATTCAAAAATTATTGTTAAGAGATTTAATTGAAGAAGCCGGTCGAATGGATAGTCCAGGTCGTCCAAAATTATATCGTACGACCACTTATTTTATGGATTATTTTGGATTAGAAACATTGGATCAATTACCAGATGTGGAATCATTACTAGAATTAAGCCAAGAAGAAAGTAAGCAATTATTTAAAAATAATGAAGACTTATTTGCAGAATTAGAACAAAAGCATCAAGAGGATGAAACTATTTCGTAAGAAAGGAAGGAGTATCTCGTGGAAAGATTACAGAAGGTTATGGCACATGCCGGAATTGCATCTCGTAGAAAATGTGAAGCCTTTATTGAAGAAGGTCGTGTGAAAGTAAATGGTACTGTTGTCAGAGAATTAGGATATAAAGTGTCTCAAACAGATAAAATTGAAGTAGATGGTATTCCAATTTATAAAGAAGAGCCTGTTTACTTTATGTTTTATAAACCAAAATCTGTCTTATCAAGTGTAACAGATGATAGAGGACGTACGGTTATTAGTGATTATTTTAAAGATGTTCCTCAGCGTGTCTATCCTGTAGGAAGATTAGACTATGATACAACAGGATTAATTTTATTAACGAATGATGGAGAATTTGCGAATTTAATGACGCATCCAAAACATCATGTTGAGAAAAAATATATTGCTAAAGTAAAAGGTGTTCCAACCCCTCGTCATATGAGACAATTAGAAAGAGGAATTTGGATTGATGGCAAGAAAACTTCTAAAGCAGTTGCCAGAATATTATCCGTTGATACGGAAAAAAATACAGGGATTGTTTCTTTAACGATTCATGAAGGTTGGAATCACCAAGTAAAGAAAATGTTTGAAGCGGTGGAACTACCTGTTCAAAAATTAAAACGAGAAGAATTCGGATTCTTAACATTAGAAAATTTAAGACCGGGAGATTATCGTGAACTTCGTGCCTTTGAAGTTCAAAAATTAGTTCGTTTAGCAAAGAATGAGATTTAATTGACTTTCTAAAAGCAATTGAAAACAATACTAATAAAATAGATAATTATGGTATAATGACAAGAGTAAACCTCTTGTCTTTTTTTGAGGAATTTTCACTGAAGTGAGGAACAATATGAGTATCACAATTCAAACAACATCACAGGAAGAAACGATGAAAATCGGCGAATTATTAGCAAAAGATGCTTTTCCTAACAGTACGATTATTTTGTCTGGAGACTTAGGTGCTGGTAAAACAACTTTTACAAAAGGTTTTGCTTTAGGATTAGACATTACACGTGTCATCAAAAGTCCAACCTATACATTAATTCGTGAGTATACAAAAGGTCGCTTGCCTTTATTTCATATGGATATGTATCGTATTGAAGAAAGTGGAGGAGCAAGTGAAATTGGTTTAGAAGAATATTTTCATCGTGAAGGTGTTGTAATGGTGGAATGGGCGAATTTTATCGAAGAAGAATTACCTATGAATCGATTAATTATTTCTATTGAACAAACTTCTCTTACGACTCGTACGATTACAATGACTGCAATTGGAGAAGAATATGAAAATTGGTTAAATCAATTTGAAGGTTGGTGGACAATTGAAAGAGAAAGTTGAATTAGAAATTGAAGTAGTCTCTG
This sequence comes from uncultured Granulicatella sp., assembly GCA_937891475.1. The sequence goes on from CALATC010000171.1 coordinate 8,986, forward strand.
TAGAAGATGCAGAAGCTTTAATTGAATATACAAAAAAAGTTGGAAAAGAAACAAATTTTTTAAGCTTTGGTGAAGAAGGGTTAGAGTTAAGTATCCAACAAGAAGAATTATATATTCAATCTGTTTTAGAAAGTGAGAATCAAATGATGCTACTTGCAAAATTAGGACAAGAAATTATTGCAGTCGCTTCAATTGGAGGAAATTCAAAAGAGAAATTTCAACATGTTGGTGAATTAGGCATTAGTATTTTAAAAGAATATTGGGGTCAAGGATTAGGAAGTGCCTTAATGGAAGAATTACTTTCATGGGCAAAAGACTATTCACCTCTTGAAAAAATTAAATTAGCAGTTGTTAAAGAAAATGTTGCAGCTATTGCTTTATATAAAAAGTTTGGATTTAAAGTAGTAGCAATTGAGGAAAAAGAAATGAAAGTAAATAGTCAATATTATGATGTCATTCAAATGGCCTATTTTTTAGAAAAGGAGTAATACATGAAAGTTGGAATTATTGCAGCGATGGAAGAGGAGAAACGTCTTCTATCTGAAGAAATGACAATTGAACAGGAAGTAAAAATTGCAGGATGGACATTTTTAGAAGGAACTTTAAATGGCGTATCGATTGTATTAGTGCAATCTGGTATTGGAAAAGTAATGTCTAGTGTAACAGCTGCTTTATTAATTCATCATTTTAATGTGACGCTAGTCATTAATACAGGATCAGCAGGTGGATTTGGAACAGAAATGAATATTGGAGATATTGTGGTTGCTACAGAATTAGCGTATAGCGATGCAGATGTAACAGCCTTTCAATATGAATATGGACAAATGCCAGGAATGCCTGCACGTTTTCAAGCGCAAGTAATTGAAGACGACGTGATTGAGGAAATCCAATCTGAATTGAAGTTATCGGTCTTTAAAGGATTAGTCGTTTCAGCAGATAGTTTTATTCATCGTGAAGATCAACGTTTATTTATTTTAAAGCATTTCCCAGATGTTTTAGCAACAGAAATGGAGGGAGCTTCTATTGCGCAAGCTTGTTATGCATTGCAAACTCCAGTGATTGTTGTTAGAGCTATCTCGGATATGCCAGAAAAAGGAACCTCAGCAGTTGATTTTGATACATTTATTGTAGAAGCAGGTCGAAAATCAGCACTGATTGTTCATCAATTATTACATCATTTAAAAGAAGCTTAATGATTAGGGGGGAGTTCTCGTGTTAAATATTGGAGTTGTTGGGATTGGTGCGATTGCACAAAAAGCCTATTTACCAGTAATGCGTTCGATTGGTAATGTGAAATGGTATATGTGTACTAGAAATGTTGAAGTTTTACAACGAGAATCAAAACTATTAGGACGTTGTATTCCATGTAGTAGTGTGGATGAATTATTACAGTTTGATTTAGATGGGGTCATGATTCATGTCTCAACAGATGCCCATGTAGAAGTTGCAAAGCAATTTTTAGAAAAAGGAATTCCTGTATATTTAGATAAACCGATTGCTCCTAGTTATGAAGAAACGCTTGAATTATACCGATTAGCAAAAGAAAATCAAACTTTCTTAACAGCTGGATTTAATCGCCGTTTTGCTCCAAAAGTAGTGGAATTAAAAAATGTTGCTCATAAGAAGAGAATTGTAACAGAAAAAAATTGTACAATTCCAAGTTTTGAAAATCGAACTCGTATATTTGATGTTTTTATTCATCCATTGGATACAGCATTATTTTTAATGGATGAAAAACCAAAACGTGGTTCATTTTATTATAAGAAAAATCGTGGCGTTATTGAACAATGTACGATTTATTTAGAAAATGAGGAACAATCAGCCATTGTGATGATGAATACAGAATCTGGAGCGAATCTTGAAAGAATTGAAGTTCAAGCAGAAACTGGCACTTTTTCATTACAAAATTTAACAGACTTGACGATTTATCAAGGTGGAGAAGAAATTAAAGATCATTTTTCATCATGGGATTCTACTTTATATAAGAGAGGATTTGAGAGTATTGTTCATTCCTTTATTATTGCTGTTCAAACTCAAGGTGAAAATCCAGTTTCTCCTATTTCAAGCTTATTAAGTCATTTTATTTGCGAGAGATTAGCACATGCAAAAGCATC
>CALATC010000172.1 GCA_937891475.1 uncultured Granulicatella sp.
CAGCCGTTCCAATCACAGGAAATTTTGAGACCATAGGCTCAAAATTTAGCCATGAGACCGCAGGTCTGCTGGCGTCCTTTGCTACATTTTAGAAATTCCATTTCTAACTTCAATACGTCTCCCATCTTATGATGACAAACAAAAAGGAATTTCCCCGTAGCAGTAGTGATTGAAACGGCACAGCCGTTCCAATCACAGGAAATTTTGAGACCATAGGCTCAAAATTTAGCCATGAAACCGCAGGTTTGCTAGCGTCCTTGCTACATCTTGGAAATTCCATTAAAAATTATTTAAATTATAAACGATTGTTCAACTCTTCTGCTAAGTCTTCAAATCCTGGTTTACCTAATAAAGCAAACATATTTTTCTTATACGCTTCAACACCAGGTTGGTCAAATGGATTCACACCATTTAAGTAACCAGAAATACCTACAGCGATTTCGAAGAAGTAAATTAAATGACCTAAAGTATAAGCTGACATATCAGGAATTGTTACTACAAAGTTTGGCACTTGACCATCTGTATGCGCTAATAAAGTACCTTGGAAAGCTTTTGTATTTACAAAATCCATTGTTTTACCTTGTAAATAACCTAAACCATCTAAATCTTCCTCAGTTTCAGGAATTTTTACAGTCTCATTAGGAGTACCCACTTTAATAACAGTTTCGAAGATATTACGTTGACCTTCTTGGATATATTGACCTAATGAGTGTAAATCAGTTGAGAAGTTCGCACTTGAAGGATAAATACCTTTCAAGTCTTTCCCTTCAGATTCACCGAATAATTGTTTCCACCATTCAGAGAAGTATTGTAAAGTTGGCTCATAATTAATTAATAATTCAGTCACTTTACCTTTACGGTATAACACATTTCTAGCTACCGCATATTGATAAGCTTCATTTTCTTTTAAGTTTGGTGAGCTATAAGCCACACGAGCATCTTCAGCCCCTTGCATTAATGCATCTACATCTGCACCAGTTACAGCAATTGGTAATAAACCTACAGCTGTTAATACAGTGAAACGTCCACCTACATCATCTGGAATCACAAATGTTTGATAACCTTCAACATCTGCTTCTGATTTTAATGCTCCACGAGCACGGTCAGTTGTTGCATAAATACGTTTAACCGCTTCTTCTTTACCATATTTTTTAATTAATAAATCTTTGAACACACGGAACGCAATTGCTGGTTCTGTTGTTGTACCTGATTTAGAAATAACGTTTACTGAGAAATCACGGTCGCCAATTAACTCAATTAAACCATGTAAGTAAGTTGAGCTAATGCTGTTTCCTGCGAATAACACTTGAGGTGTTTTACGTTGTTCTGCTGGTAAATAGTTGTAGAATGCATGATTTAAGAAATCAATTGCTGCACGAGCTCCTAAATATGAACCACCAATACCAATAACAACTAATACTTCAGAATCTTCTTGAATTTTTTTAGCCGCTTCTTTGATACGAGCAAATTCTTCTTTGTCATAGTCACGTGGTAAGTTGATCCAACCAGTGAAATCTGCACCTGCTCCTAATCCCTCTCTTAAATCTTTGTCAACTGCTGTTACAGTTGATTGTAATTGATCGATTTCTTCTTGATTAAAGAAACCTAATGCTTTGGAATAATCAAATGAAATATGTCCCATAATGAACCTCCTAAAAATTTCTTCTTCTATTATATCAATTTTTCTATAAAATGAATACTACTAAGCTTTGTTTTCTTTTGGTTTTACAAATTTTTCTTGCGCTTCTTCAATCCAATACGGCAATTGATGCGCTAAAGATGAAAATCCAATTGGAGGAGTAAAGCGTTTCTTATTTCGCTTAATTCTCGTTGGTGTAGAAGGTACATCTAATTTTTCTAATGCACGAATTGATAAACTAATTTTATCGGTAAATTCATCTACATCAATTACTTTTGCAGTTACTTCTTCTCCAATTTTTACAAAATTATGCACATTATCCATATATCCATGCTTACATTCAGAAATATGAATTAATCCTTGTGTTTCTTCATCCAAAGCTAGAAAAATTCCATAAGGCTGAACCCCTGTCACTTTAGCAGTAATCACATCTCCAATGCGATACGTCTGTGTCATTTGCACCCCCTAGCCTTTCACTACTGTTGTTGATTCAATGACAACATCTTCTAACGGACGGTCTTGACCATTACGTTCAACGGATTCAATTTTTAATACAACATCCATTCCTTCAACAACACGACCGAAAACGGTATGACGATGATCTAACCAAGGTGTTCCACCATTTTTTGCATAAGCTTCAATAATTTTTTCTGGCCATCCCATCTCTTCTAATTGTGTCAACATTTGAGCTGGAACATGTTTCGCTGTTACGATGAAAAATTGTGAACCATTTGTATTTGGTCCAGCATTTGCCATTGAAAGAGCTCCGTAAAGATTAAATAATTCTTTTGAAAATTCATCTTCAAATTTTGGACCCCAAATCGATTCACCACCCATACCAGTACCTGTTGGGTCTCCACCTTGAATCATAAAGTCTTCAATCACACGGTGGAAAATCACTCCATCATAGTATCCATTTTTCGCATGTGTCACAAAGTTTTTAACCGTCTTTGGTGCACGCTTTTTAAATAATTCTAACGTAATATCCCCCATATTTGTATGTAAAATTACAACAGGGTTGCCTTTTAATTGTCTTCTTAATTGTGGAAATATAACCATTTTCCCCTTATTCTTCCCTTCTTTTCTAAGTTTTATACTGTTTCAATTAAACCATAAAATGCCTTTTTTATCAATTTATGGACGAAGTCTCAACCTACTCTTCTCCAACAGAAGCAACAATTTGTGCCCAATAACGATCCACTAACAAATCTTTTTCTGGCTTTGCCTTTTCTAATTGCTTCTCTGCAATTTTTAACAATTCTTCTGATACAGGAATAAAATGAGAAATTTTCTTTCCATTTACAATATAAATTCCAACTCCTGCTTCTTGTTGATTACTAAAAAGAATACGATCAAAGACGATATTTTTTTTCAACATTCGATCAACACAGTAATATTTTACAATTTCAATAATACGATCGTCATAACCTTCTTCTGCAATGCATAACTTTTCAAAAAATTCATCACAGCTTCCTACATAACGAACAGCATATCCGCAATCTAAGAAATCTTGATTCGTTGTTTGATCATCGATTAGTACTTGTTGCAATTCCTTTTGCATCTCTTCTTCTTTTGGAAAGAAATGAATTAAAATTTTCTTTTCCATATCTTGATAATTCAAAATATAAGGAATAAAGTATTTTTGCTCACAGTGTGGACAAGTACATTGAAATACTGTTTGATTGATTAATTTTTCTTTTAACTCTGGAGTTTCAGTCACATTCACATTTTGATAAATCGTATAGTCAAACGACTTTTGACATGTTTCACAATGAATTGGGACTTGATTTACTTCTGTCATGAATATACCTTCTTTCGAATTCTACTGTGCCTAGTATACCACGCTCGTCAAAAACTTTCCCCTTTTATTTACTGTTTTTCCCTTTCCTTATTTGGTATAACGTTTGAGAATATGGTATAGTATAAAAGACTAATTAGGAAAGAGTGTATCTATATGACTATTTTTGAAAATTATCCTTTAATAGCAGCATTATTATCAATATTATTTGCACAATTTGTTAAATTTCCAATTGCATTTTTTACAAGAAAAAAAGGAGCACATTTATCCCTTATGACAAGTACGGGTGGAATGCCGAGTTCTCACTCTGCAGCCGTTACTTCCCTTATTACAGCTCTTGGATTGGAATATGGATTTGCTTCTCCTCTTGTAGCAATTGCCACAACATTTGGTGTGATTGTCATGTTTGATGCGATGGCGGTTAGACGTCAAAGTGGTGAACAAGGAATTTTATTATCTCAATTATTTGAGGAACAATTAAGAGATGAATCTACAAAATTATCAGAGATTGAAATTGATGATGATGAACCGATTCAATTATTTAATACAGAAGAAAATAAAAAATTAATTATTAAGAAATATCTTGGACATAAGCCCGTAGAAGTATTTGGTGGAGCAATGACAGGAATTGTGATTGCTATCCTATTACGCTTCTTATATTTCTAAGAATGGAGAATGAAATGACAACAGAAATCGTAGATATTGCCATTATTGGTGGCGGACCCGTTGGTTTATTTACAGCTTTTTATGCTGGACTTCGTCAAGCAAGTGTAAAAATTATCGAAAGCCTTCCTCAACTTGGAGGACAACCAGGAATGTTATATCCTGAAAAAATGATTTACGATATTCCCGCTTATCCTGAAATTTTAGCGGGAGATTTAGTAGAAAACTTAATCAAGCAATTAGATCGATTTGACGCTACACAAATTTGCTTAGAAGAAGAAGCTCTTCAAATTGAAAAACATGAAGACTACTATGAAATTACAACTTCTAAACAAACACACTGTGCAAGAACGATTATTATCGCATGCGGAAATGGAGCTTTCCGTCCTCGTAAATTAGAATTAGAAGGGGCAGAAAATTATGAAAATAAACAATTGCACTACTTCGTAACGAATTTAGAACAATTTAGAGATAAAAACATTGCCATTTGTGGTGGCGGAGATTCAGCAGTTGACTGGGCATTAACATTAGAAAAAATTGCGAAAAAAGTTAGCATCATTCACCGTCGCCCACAATTTAGAGCGCAAGAACATAGTGTTGAATTACTACAACAATCTTCTATTGAAATCTTCACACCGTTCATTCCTGAACGCTTAAACGGAGATGGAAATACACTTCAATCTGTTACTTTCAAACAAGCTCGTGGAGAAGAAGAAATCGAATTAGAAGTGGATGACTTTATTGTCAGCTATGGTATTTCCTCTTCTATCGGATCCATTAAAGATTGGGGATTAGATCTTCAAAGAAATGCGATTATCACAAATAGTAAAATGGAAACAAACCTTCCAGGTATATTTGCAGTTGGAGACATTACCACTTACGAAGGAAAAGTTCAAATTATCGCAACAGGATTTGGGGAAGCTCCGATTGCTGTCAACCAAGCAATGGCATACATTCACCCTGAGAAGAGAATTCAAACAGTTCATAGTTCTTCTCTTTTCTAGGAATATATGTTATAATGATGTATTCGTTTCCACCTTTAAATTCTGGAAACGTGGAAGGAGAGTTTTTTATGAAAAATACAAAAGAATTACATGAGTATGCACTATCACTTCTTCATGAACGTGGAGTTGAATTAGAAGAAATTGCAAAATTAGTTTATTTCTTACAAGAACCATATTTTCCTAATTTAACGCTTGAACACTGCTACAATAATGTTGAATTTGTTCTAAAAAAACGTGAAGTACAAAATGCCATTATTACAGGAATTGAGTTAGATAAATTAGCTGAAAAAAATCAATTATCACAACCATTAAATGATATTCTTACAAAAGATGAAGGTTTATATGGTGTAGACGAAATTCTTGCTTTATCAATTGTAAATGTGTATGGTTCAATCGGATTTACAAACTATGGTTATATCGATAAAGTAAAACCAGGAATTTTAGAAT
>CALATC010000173.1 GCA_937891475.1 uncultured Granulicatella sp.
TTGGTGAAAAGTTAAATTATTATCCAAGTATTTTAAAACAATTGCCTAAAAAATCAGGAACGATTGATATGGAAGTTGGAATTTTTTACACACCTGATATGAATGCCCAATAAATTGAAAAAATATATTAAGAAAATATACAAATGTTTTCTTAACAGTAAAGAAATATGTTAAAATAAAACAGTATAGTTATTTATAAAATGTGAATAGAAAATAGAAGTAGGAGGTTTCAATAAACGTGAAAAATCAAGGAATTTATGTGAGTTTAGATATTGGAACCACTTCAATTAAAGTTGTTGTTGCTGAATATATTCGTGGACAATTAAACATTATTGGAGTCGGCAATGAAAAATCTCAAGGACTTAGTCGAGGAGTAATTGTAGATATCGATGAAACTGTAGAATCTATTAAAAAAGCCGTTAAACAAGCAGAACAAAAATCAAATATTGAAATTAAAGATGTTATCGTAGGAATCCCAAGTAATCAAATTTCGATTGAACCATGCCATGGCATGATTGCTGTTTCAAGCGAGAATCGTGAAATTACAGACGTGGATGTTCACAATGTAATTTCAGCAGCAAAAGTTCGTTCAGTTGCTCCTGAAAGAGAAATTATTTCAGTAATTCCAGAAGAATTTATCGTAGATGGATTTGATGGCATTAAAGATCCTCGTGGAATGATTGGTGTTCGATTAGAATTATACGCAAGTATGATTACTGGACCAAAAACAATTGTTCATAATATCAAACGTTGTATTGATAAAGCAGGATTAAATATTGAAGAAATGGTCATTCAACCTCTTGCAATTAGCCAAGTAGCAATGTCTGCAGGTGAACGTGAGTTTGGTACAATCTTAATTGATATGGGTGGCGGACAAACAAGTGCGTCAGTTATGCATGATCATCAATTAAAATTCTCTTATGTCGATCAAGAAGGCGGAGATTTTGTTACAAAAGATATTTCAGTTATTTTAAATGCAAGTTTTGAAAATGCAGAACGTATTAAACGTGAGTATGGCTATGCTATTTCTACTGAAACTTCTGATGAAGAATTCTTCCCAGTTGAAACAATTGGGAAAAAAGATCCTGTTAAAGTGGATGAACATTATTTATCAGAAATTATTGAAGCGAGAGAAGTTCAAATTTTTGAAACAATTAAACGTGCTTTGGATCAAGTAGATGCTT
>CALATC010000174.1 GCA_937891475.1 uncultured Granulicatella sp.
ACGTAACTTACGTGGTAAAGCAGCACGTATCCAAGAACGTCGTCGTTAATAGAAAGACAAAACCCCTTGAATTTTCAAGGGGTTTCTTTTTATAGATTTTAATAATATGGAATAAAAATATCTCCATATTCATTTGTTGGTTTGAAAAGTGTTGCAATAAATCTAAAGAAAGTAATAATTGCAGGAATAAATGTCCATGAAAATAGGATTGAAAGAATTCCTTTTAAATTTTTTCCTTCATAGAAATAATGAATTCCAAAACTTCCTAAAAAGAACATCAATACTAATAAAATAACTTTATTAACATATCGACCGGGAATATATCCTCGATTGTTATTAGGATCATAATAGTAGTTTGACATATTGAGTTCACCTCGCTTATATTTTTAGCTATCGTAACATAGAGTGACTATACAAGCAATTATTAAAATAGAAGATAAGAAAAAAACCCTTCATCTTTTAAGACGAAGGGATTATTCTATAATTGATAAAAAATTCCAATTAAAATCGTTAATAATGTAGCGTACCAATAGAAGTAGGTGCCAATTCGACTAGGCTTCTCAGATTTCTTTAAAAGAAGATGATATAGAATTGGAACAATTCCACTGATTCCAATGAAAATTAAAGCAAATACTGAAAAGTGAGATCCTACAAAATAAAAACTAATAGGATAAGCAATAAGCCAACATAAGTTAAATGCAAATGATAAGAATAGGCTCCAAATAGGAAATTCTAACTTTTCAGAATGATAACGCTCAATTGCTTTTTGTTTAAATTGAATAATACTTATTCCAAAAATTGCATAGCATAAAAATACTTGGAAAATACTGTTTGGAATTTGTTGTGTAATCATATAGTACATTAAAAAATTACCTACTGTAAATTTGGCTAAACTATTTAAAAGTACATGATACACATATGCAGGATGATTTGATTGTAAATGGAAAATCCAACTATGATTTACTCCAACAATTAATGTTGCGATAATTCCAATTCTAATACCAAAAGTTTGTACAAAATAGACAATTGGTAAAAGTAATAAGAAGTTCGTTAAAAGTAGTACAACGGATTGTCCACGTTTTGGAACTTTATAAAATTTTGAATACATCATTTCTTGTAAGTTAATCATAAACAAGAAAAAATATAAAACGAGTATCCCAGAAAGAGGGATAGCATTTGTTTTAATGGCTAGAAAAAAACCTAAAAATGAATAACTGACAGGAGCTAAAAATAAACTCCATAATGGATTCGTCAATTGTTTCAAATAAGGTGATTCTGAATGTGCCATAGAATTTGCGGACATATCAATTACCTCGAAAATACTTTTTGATTTCATGATAGGTAAATTAATCCAGCTTGTCAAGCAGTATTTAAACGATTACATGACATTTTCAAAAAATAAATGTATAAAAAAGAGAAATAATACTAGGAATTTTCAAAAATAATGCTATAATGGTTGAGTCTTAAAAAAATATGATATTCCCGAGAGGATGCACAATGTGTAGATGCCTTGTAACCGGAATTGAATGGGGGAAAAACAATGGAAAAAATTTTATTTACATCGGAGTCTGTTACTGAAGGACATCCCGATAAAATCGCAGACCAAATTAGTGATGGAGTGTTAGATGCTATTTTAGCTCAAGACCCAACTGCTCGTGTAGCCTGCGAAACTGTCGTTAATACAGGTTTAGTCGTATTAGTTGGTGAAATTACAACAACAGCTACAGTCGATTATCAACAAATTGCAAGAGATACGATTCGCAAAATTGGTTATGCTGATCGCAAGTATGGTTATGATGCGGATAGCGTTGCTGTCATGGTTTCTTTAGATAAACAATCACCAGATATTGCAATGGGGGTTAATGATGCTTTAGAAACTCGTGGACAACAAGAAGAGTTTGGTGCAGGAGACCAAGGTTTAATGTTTGGTTTTGCAACAAATGAAACAGATACTTATTTACCAATGCCAATTTATCTAAGTCATCAATTAGCTTATCAATTAGCAAAAGTTCGTAAAGAAAAACAATTGGATTACTTAGGACCAGACGGTAAAGTTCAAGTAACCGTTGAATATACAACAGACCATAAAGTAAAACGTATTGATACTATTGTTGTCAGTACACAACATGATGAAGAAATTTCTCAAGAACAAATTCATCGTGATATTTTAGAATATGTTGTTAAACCAGTTGTACCAAGTGAATTATTAGATGATGAAACACGTTACTTCATTAATCCAACAGGAAAATTCGTAATTGGTGGACCAGTTGGAGATTCTGGATTAACAGGTCGTAAAATTATCGTAGATACTTACGGTGGATATGCTCGTCATGGTGGAGGAGCATTCTCAGGAAAAGATGCAACAAAAGTAGACCGTTCTGCAAGTTATGCTGCTCGTTATATTGCTAAAAACGTAGTAGCAGCAGGTTTAGCGGATAAATGTGAAATTCAATTGGCTTATGCAATTGGGGTAGCTCAACCAGTATCAATTTCTGTGGATACTTTTGGAACAAATCATGTTTCAGAAGAAGATTTAATTGCTGCAATTCGTAAAGTTTTCAAGCTAACTCCAAAAGGAATTATTGAAACATTACAATTACGTAGACCAATTTACCAACAAACTGCTGCTTACGGACACTTTGGACGTAAAGATGTAGATTTACCATGGGAAAAATTAGATAAAGTTGAAGCTTTAAAAGCTGAATTTTAATAAAATGTCTGAAAGGCTTAAAATGATGTTTAAAAGACATGATTTTAAGCCTTTTTTATGTTGAAAGGAAAGTAAAAGATGAAGCAGAAAGAAAAACTAGTTTCGGTATTTTTAGCAATTTTAGCAGCAGTTTTTTATGCAATAAATACACCATTTTCAAAAATTTTACTAGATAAAGTATCGCCAACATTTATGGCAGCATTTTTATATTTAGGGGCTGGTATTGGAGTAGGAGCCATGTATTTATTTCAATACAAAAATGAGAAAGTAGAAGAAAGAATAGGACGTCAAGATTGGCTTTATGTTCTAGGAATGATTGTACTAGATATAGCTGCTCCTATTTTTTTAATGATTGGAATTAGAATTGGTACAGCTTCAAATGCATCATTACTAGGAAATTTTGAAATTGTAGCAACAACATTGATTGCATTATTGCTGTTTAAAGAAACAGTGACTAAAAGATTATGGATTTCAATTGGATTTATAACTCTTTCAAGTATTTTGCTTACTTTTGATGGACAGGGAAGTTTCCAATTTTCACTAGGTTCCCTATTTGTTATTCTAGCAACTAGCTGTTGGGGATTGGAAAATAATTGTACAAGAAAAATATCAGATAAAAGCACGTATCAAATAGTATGTCTTAAAGGAATTTTTTCAGGTGGAGGATCATTTTTCATTGCTTTATTTCTAAAGGAGGCTATTCCAGATATTAAAGAAATTTTAGCTGTAATGCTATTAGGATTTGTCTCTTATGGATTAAGTATTTTCTTTTATATAAGGGCACAAAGAGGTTTAGGGGCTGCAAAAACAAGTGCCTATTATGCAATAGCACCATTTGTAGGAGCAATATTATCCTTTGTATTTAATAGTGAATTTTTAACACCTATGTATTTTATAAGTTTAATTTTTATGGTTATTGGAACAGTGTATATTGTTAGAGATACCATTATAAAGAATCATACACATATTCATACTCATGTTATCACTCATACTCATAATGGAAGTACACATACTCATGTGATTACTCATGAGCATCCACACGATCATTTTACAGATGAAGAGAAACATTTTCATAAGCATAATGATTTCTTAAAAAGTGATATCCATAGATTAGAACATGAAAAAAACTCGAACTACTTTTAATCTAAAGTAATTCGAGTTTTTATGTTTGAAACTATTTATAATTCATAACAGTCATTGCAAATTGGAATACGATAACTCCTAATGTTGCTAATAACATAAACCATACAACAACACGAGTAATTTTTTCCATTGTTGAAAGATTACGTTTTTGTTTTTTTCTTGGTTTTCTTGACACTAGTATCTCTCCTTTATTTCAAATCATTGTTAGTTTACATGAATTGTAAGAAATACTCAAGTAGTATAGTAAATGAAAATTTTCTTTGAGTGCAAATAGCTTTCCTAAAATTGTAAATTTTGGTATGATGACAAGGTAAATTTATAAAATATTGGAGGAATTCAAAATGTCAAAACAACAAATTGGTGTCGTTGGTATGGCAGTAATGGGTCGTAATCTAGCATTAAATATTGAAAGTCGTGGTTATTCAGTTTCAATTTTTAACCGTTCATCTTCAAAAACAGATGAAGTGATTGCATTACATCCAGACAAAAAATTAGTTCCAACTTATACAGTGGAAGAGTTCGTAGATTCATTAGAAAAACCAAGAAGAATTTTATTAATGGTTAAAGCTGGTGAAGCAACTGATAAAACAATTCAAAGTTTATTACCACATTTAGATAAAGGAGATATCTTAATTGATGGAGGAAATACATTCTTCCAAGATACAATCCGTCGTAACGAAATGTTAGCGAACTCAGGTATTAACTTTATCGGTACTGGAGTTTCTGGTGGTGAAGAAGGAGCATTAAAAGGTCCTGCTATTATGCCTGGTGGACAAAAAGATGCGTATGATTTGGTAGCGCCAATCTTAGAAGAAATTGCTGCTAAAGCTGATGACGGTGCACCATGTGTGACTTACGTAGGTCCAAATGGAGCAGGTCATTATGTAAAAATGGTTCATAATGGTATCGAATATGGTGATATGCAATTAATCGCTGAAAGTTATGATATTTTACGTCGTGTAGGTGGATTAACTGTTGAAGAAACTGCAGAAGTATTCAAATCTTGGAATACTGGTGAATTAGATAGTTACTTAATTGAAATTACTGCTGATATCTTAACTAAAAAAGATCCTGAAACAGGTAAACCAATGGTTGAAGTAATTATGGATACTGCTGGAAATAAAGGAACTGGTAAATGGACTTCTCAAAGTGCATTAGACTTAGGTGTGCCACTTCCATTAATTACTGAATCTGTATTTGCACGTTATATTTCTACATTAAAAGAAGAACGTGAAGTTGCAAGTAAAGAATTATCTCCAATTAAAGTTCCTGAATTATCAAATACTGAAAAACAAGCATTAATCGAATCAGTTCGTAAAGGATTGTATTTCTCAAAAATTATGAGTTATGCACAAGGATTTGCTCAAATGCGTGTAGCAAGTGAAGAATTTGATTGGAAATTAAATTATGGAGAAATTGCGAAAATTTTCCGTGCTGGATGTATTATTCGTGCTCAATTCTTACAAAAAATTACGGATGCATTTGAACGTGATCCAGAATTGAAAAACTTATTATTAGATAAATACTTCTTATATGTAACTGAATCTTATCAAGAAGCGGTACGTGAAGTTGTTGTGACAGCTGTTCAAGCAGGAATCCCTGTTCCAACATTCTCAAGTGCATTAGCTTACTATGATTCTTATCGTTCAGAAGTGTTACCAGCTAACTTAATTCAAGCGCAACGTGACTACTTTGGTGCTCACACTTATAATCGTGTGGATAAACCGGGAGTATTCCACTTCGAATGGTCACAAGAACGTGAAATCGAACAATAATATAAATACATTTTAATTAAGACTATTCTATTGTAGCTAGGACGCAAGCAGCCAGCAAAGCTGTCTCATTGCTAAATTTCGAGCCTAAGGTCTCGAAATTTCCTGTACTAGAAGCCAAGTGGCTTCTAGTACTTGAGCTACTATGGATAGTCTTTTCTGTTTCTTCATTCATTAATGTGGGGACGTAATCTCTTATAATAAAAAAAGCATCTCTTTTGAGATGCTTTTTTTATTGATGTGATTGTGGGGCAGTTTTTGTTGGTTTCATGAAGACGTGTTGGATTAATACAATCCCACATGAAACTAATACTCCAACAACAACTGCATTAGTAAAGTTATATGGAGATTGTGCTAATGCAGAACCTAAATAATAGGTTACTTGACTTAAAATAAATCCCCAAACAAAAGTTACGAGGTATTTCATTTCGACACCTTCTTTCAATTTCATTATAGTCAATCATCCTAGTTCATACAAGTAAAATTTCTTAAACTTGCATGAATCAAATTGTTTAAAAAACAACATCACAATATTTGTACAAAATTCTATTCAGCCGTTATAATGAATGAGAAGAAATGATAGAAAGGAATCATTATGACATTTACGATTTTACAAGTTACTAGTGGCTATAGCTTACTGAGAAGTACCATTGATTTATATAAATATGTAATGACTGCTAAATCATTGGGGTATCAAAAATTAGTCTTAACGGATGAAGGTGTCTTGCATGGAGCGATTGAATTTTATAATTTATGTCGTCAACAGCAGATTGAACCTGTTATTGGTTGTGTATTTCAATATAAGCAATGGAGAAATGCAGAAGCTTTTTCGTCAATGATTGTTTACGCAAAGGATGAAATTGGTTATCAATCATTAATCGAATTATCAACTCAATATCAAAAATCAAAACTTGTTTCAAAAGATATGGAAAGAATCATAAAGGAAGTTTCCGAGCATTTACAAATAGTATTCCCTCAAGAAAATAGTGAATGGGCATTGGAATGTTCGAATGGGGAAGTGGCTTTTCAACGTTGGTTATTTGAAGCAGAAGAACGATATTTTTCAAATATTTATTTAGGAATTGAATTAAACCAAGCTTTACCAATTTCTCTAGAACAATTAGAAGAATGGACAAAGGATTTTTCTACAAAACTTCTTCCTTTTGTTAAAACTTTCTATTTAAAAGCTGAGGATGATTTTAGTTATCGAGTATTAAAAGCTATTGGAGATGGGGAAACACTAAGTACGACTCAAGCAGAAGTGAGTGGACAATACTATTTACAAGATGAGAAGGCATTAACTCAACATTGGTCGACTGTATTAGAAGGAAACTTAGTCCGCCAATTACAAGAATTTGTCGATTCATTAAAATGGGAACTCCCAAAGCACGAACTTTTACTTCCAAAATTCCAAACACCAGAAGGAAAAACGAGTCAGGAATATTTACAAAAAATTTGTCAGCAATCTTTAAAAGATAAAGAATTAGTAAAAGACGAGTATGAATCACGCCTAAATTATGAATTATCTATTATTCATCAAATGGGATTTGACGATTATTTCCTAATTGTATGGGATATTATGAAATATGCTCATGAAGCAGGAATTCAAACAGGACCTGGACGTGGTTCAGCAGCAGGTTCATTAGTATCTTATTTATTAAATATTACTAAGGTGGATCCAATTGAATATCAATTATTATTTGAACGATTCTTAAATCCGGAACGATATACAATGCCCGATATCGATTTAGATTTTCCGGATAATCGTAGAGAAGATATATTGGATTATGTTAGAAGAAAATATGGGGACAATCACGTTGCTCAAATTGCTACTTTTGGGACATTTGGTAGTAAACAAGCATTGAGAGATGTATGTCGTGTGCTAGGGTTAACCACGGTTCAAGCTGGAGAATGGTCTAAAGCTATTCCAAATCAGTTAGGAATTAATTTAAAGAGTGCTTATGAACAGTCTAAAAATTTACAAGCATTAGTGGCGAGAAGTCCAAAAAATCAATTGATATTTGAAACAGCTTGTCACATTGAAGGATTACCTCGACATTTATCTACCCATGCTGCAGGGGTTGTATTATATGATAAGCCATTAACGGATGTCATTCCTTTAATGTATAAGGAACAGCAATTACCAATTACTCAATATACGATGAAATATGTTGAACAAATTGGATTGTTAAAAATGGACTTCTTAGGTTTAACGAATTTATCTATTTTACATGATTCAATTGAATTAACAAAATCAATTTATCAACATGAAATTATTTTAAACGAAATTCCGTTAGATGATGAAAAAACTCTTGAATTATTCCAAGAAGCCGATACAAATGGAATATTCCAATTTGAATCAGATGGTATTCGTCGAGTATTAAAGAAACTTCGACCAACAAATTTAGAAGATATTGCTGCAGTAAATGCCTTATATCGACCAGGCCCGATGGAGCAAATTGATACTTTTATTAAGAGGAAGCATGGACAAGAAGTTGTGAAATATCCGCATCCAATATTAGAGTCGATTCTGCAATCTACTTATGGAGTCATGGTTTACCAAGAACAAGTCATGCAAGTAACGTCTCAAATGGCTGGATTTACATTGGGCCAAGCTGATATTTTGCGACGTGCCATTGGTAAGAAAGATGCTAAAGTCATTGAAACAGAAAAAGCTCATTTTATTGAAGGAGCAATCGAAAAAGGCATTGATGTAGCTAGTGCGACAGAAGTTTATCAATATATTGAGCGATTTGCCAATTATGGGTTCAACCGTTCACATGCATTTGCGTATTCGTTATTAGCGTATCAATTAGCTTATTTTAAAACTCATTATCCACGTGCTTTTTATACTGCGATTTTAAGATTTGTAGGAGATCGTTCTCCAAAATTACAAACTTACTTTATCGAAGCGAAACAACGAGGAATTTCGATTAAAAATCCATCCATTAATACAAGTTTAGAAGAGTATAATGCAACGATTGATGGAATTTTTATTGGATTAAATGCCATTAAAGGTTTAAGAAGAGATTTTATCCAAGAAATTCTTAAACAGAGAAAACAAAATGGTCCATATAGTGATTTTATGGATTTTGCTTTTAGAATTGGCAAAAGATTTTGTAAAAAAGAAGTGTTGGAAGCTTTAATTGATGCAGGGGCTTTTGATGAATTAGGAAAGAATCGTGCCACATTACGAGCTACGATTGATGCTGTGATTGAAAGTGTGAAATTTCATGGAAGTAATCTTTCTTTAGAACTAAATGAAGATATGTATCCAAAATATTTTGAAGAAGAAGATAGTAATATTATTGAAAAGATCGAACGAGAAATTGCTGTATTAGGATTTCCAGTTTCTGCTTTTCCAACAGAACCTTATGAAATTTTGTATAAAGAGCAAAAAGCGAATCGTATTTCGAGTATTTATGAATCAAAATTTGTTTCTGTATTAGGGATTCTAAAAAATATTCGTAAGACTCGTACGAAAAAAGGGGAACCAATGGCGTTCGGAACGATACAAGATGAAACAGGTGGAATGGAATTTGTTGTATTTTCTGAAGTGTATCCAATTGTTTTTTCATTATTAGAAGAAAATCAATTAGTATTAATAAAAGGGAAATCAAGAAAAAGTCTACAGTCTAAATGGCAAGTGCAAGTTCAGGAAGTATTAAGTTTATTGGAAGTCGAAGGATTAGCACAAGCAGTTTCGATTAAATGTTATATTAAAATCACTGAAAAATTACAAACTAAAGAAGTATTTGATCAAATTAGAAATGTCATAATTAATAATCCTGGCGATACAACCGTTCTTTTATATATCGAAAGTAAAGATCAACTTCTAAAAATGAATTTTAACACAGGATTAGCAGTTGATGCAGAGACGATAAAAGCCCTTTCTTCTATTGTAGGAGAAAAAAATGTAAAAATTATAAAATAAAAACCTTTTCATTAATGAAAAGAAAAGACATTTTTTAAGAAAAGTGTTAAAATAGGGTAAGAAATTGGATGAGTTCCAAATAATAAATAAGAGGTGAATAGCTTGAAACGTATTGCTGTTTTAACAAGTGGTGGAGATGCACCAGGTATGAATGCTGCAGTTCGTGCCATCGTTCGTAAAGGAATTTATGAAGGATTTGAAGTCTATGGGATTAACTATGGATATGCAGGATTAGTAGCAGGAGATATCCGTAAAATGGAAGCTTCTGATGTAGGAGATATGATTGGCCGTGGAGGTACTTTCTTATATTCTGCTCGTTATCCTGAATTTGCACACCGTGAAGGTCAAGAAAAAGGGATCGAACAATTGAAAAAATTTGGTATCGAAGGTTTAGTTGTTATCGGTGGAGACGGAAGTTACCAAGGTGCAGTAGCTTTAACAAAATTAGGTTTTCCTACAATTGGGGTACCAGGAACAATTGATAATGATATTCCAGGTACAGATTATACAATTGGTTTTGATACAGCGATTAATACTGTATTAGAAGCAGTTGACCGCTTAAGAGATACTGCAACAAGTCACGTACGTACATTTATTGTTGAAGTAATGGGACGTAATGCAGGAGATATTGCTTTATGGACTGGTATCGGTAGTGGAGCAGAACAAATTTTAATTCCTGAGCAAGATTTTGATATTGCTGAAGTAGCAAAAGATCTAAAACGTGGTCGTTTAAATGGTAAAAAACATACAATTATCCTTTTAGCTGAAGGGGTAATGAGTGGCGATGAATTTGCTAAGAAATTATGGGAATACGATGAAGATTTCCATACTCGTGTAACAGTATTAGGACACGTTCAACGTGGTGGTTCACCAACTGCTCGTGACCGTGTATTAGCAAGTCGTTTAGGTGCAAAAGCAATCGACCTATTAAAAGAAGGCATTGGCGGAGTTTGCGTTGGTGTTCGTGGCGAAAAAGTTGTTTATAACGACATCGTAGAAACATTAGCAAATGGTAAACATGTTCCAAACTTAGAATTATATCAATTAAATAAAGAAATTTCATTTTAATTAAGGAGTAATTTTTTATGAAAAAGACTAAAATTGTATGTACAATTGGACCAGCAAGTGAATCAATTGAAAAATTAACAGCATTAGCTGAAGCAGGAATGAACGTATCACGTTTAAACTTCTCTCATGGTGACCATGAAGAACATTTAGCACGTATTAACAATATCAAAAAAGTACGTCAAGAAACTGGTAAAATGATTGCAATCTTATTAGATACAAAAGGACCTGAAATTCGTACACATGATATGGAAGGTGGAGCTTTAGAATTCTTCACTGGTGATGTATTACGTATTTCTATGACACAAGTATTAGGAACTAAAGAAAAAATTTCTATTACTTATCCAGAATTAATTAACGATGTTCAAGTTGGATCTACTATCTTAATCGATGATGGTTTAGTAGGTTTAACAGTTACTGAAATTGACCATGCAAATGGCGAAATCGTAACAGTTGTAAATAACAGTGGTGTTGTTAAAAACAAAAAAGGTGTTAACGTTCCAGGCGTAAGCACTAAATTACCAGGAATCACTGAAAAAGATAGAGCGGATATTATCTTTGGTATTGAAAATGATATCGATTATATCGCAGCAAGTTTCGTTCGTCGTGCTTCTGACGTTCAAGAAATCAGAGATTTATTAGAAGAATACAATGCAACTCATATTCAAATTATTCCAAAAATTGAAAACCAAGAAGGTATCGACAACATTGACGAAATTTTAGCATTATCTGATGGTTTAATGGTTGCTCGTGGAGACATGGGTGTTGAAATTCCTGCAGAGGAAGTTCCAATCGTTCAAAAAGCTTTAATTAAGAAATGTAATGCTTGTGGTAAACCAGTAATAACAGCTACACAAATGTTAGATTCAATGCAACGTAACCCACGTCCAACTCGTGCGGAAGCAGGGGACGTAGCAAATGCTATCTTCGATGGTACAGATGCAGTAATGTTATCTGGTGAATCTGCAGCAGGTGACTACCCAGTAGAAGCTGTTAAAACAATGGCAAGCATTTGTGTACGTACTGAACGTGAATTACGTGGACAAGATAAATTTAAATTAAAAACTTATGATGCATCAGATGTAGCGGAAGCAATTGCTCGTTCTGTAGCGCATACAGCTAAAAACTTAGATATTAAAACAATTGTAGCTGCAACTCAATCTGGTCATACTCCAAAAATGATTTCTAAATATCGTCCAAGCGCAAATATTATGGCTGTGACATACACTGAACGTCAACAACGTGCTTTAGCATTAGTATGGGGTGTTCAACCTTTTGTAATTGATAGACCTGCATCAACTGATGAAATGTTTAAGCTTGCAAATGATATCGTATTAGAAAAAGGATTTGCTGAAAAAGGAGAATTATTAATTCTTACAGCCGGTCTTAAAGTTGGAGAAACAGGTTCAACAAATATGTTGAAGGTTCAAAAAACATTTTAAGAATTCGAAATAGACTCTTGTATAGTAGTAAAGGACGGCAACAGACTCGTAAATGCGAGTCTCATGCCTAACTTTCGAGCCTAAGGTCTCGAAAGTTCCTAGTAAAAGTTGCCAATTAGGCAACTTTTACGCTTACTACTATAAGAGTCTTTTCTATTTGGACGGATATTCATGGGGGAGCGTTTGAGAGTAAGACCTTTCTATATAGTAGTAAAGGACGCCAGTAGCCACCTAAAGGTGTCTCTTGGCTAAAAATCAAGCCTTGGTCTTGATTTTTCCTAGCGAAAGTTGCCAAAGTGGCAACTTTTGCGATTACTACTATGAAAGGTCTTTTCTATTTTGATGGATAAATATGAGAGAGCGTTTTGGAACAGAATTTTTTATACTAGTAAAGGACGGTAGCAGCCTTGCAAAAGCGAGTCTCAAAGTTCTATGGAAAGTCTTTTTTTAAAAAAATAAAAAAACTCTTTGCTTTGAAAACAAAGAGTTCATCATTGATATATTATTAAAAAATTCGATTACGATAGAGGCTGACTACTTTTCCTAAGATGGTTACATTCGGTAAGATAATTGGATCAAGTTGATCATTTTCTGGTTCTAAGCGAATATGGTCAGATTCTCTATAAAATCTTTTACAGGTAGCAGTATCTTCTTCTGTCATGGCAATCACAATTTCACCATTAGAAGCAGTGGATTGTTTTCTTACGATAACAGAATCGCCATCGAAGATTCCTGCATTAATCATACTGTCACCTTTAATCGTTAACATGAATAAATCTTCTGCATCTTGTTGTAAGTCTGGTGGAATTGGAAAGAATCCATTTGCTTCTTCAATTGCTAAAATAGGAGAACCCGCAGTAACAGTTCCTAGCATTGGAATTGCAGTAGCAGTAGCTCCAATTGCTTTTAGTCCAATTTGTGTTAATTCAATCGCTCTAGGTTTACTAGGATCTCGTTGAATATATCCATTCTTTTCTAAACGAGAAAGGTGTCCATGTACAGTCGAAGTGGAAGAAAGCCCAACTGCATTACAGATTTCTCGAACTGTAGGTGGATAACCATGTTCTTTAACTTCTTCATATATAAAACGTAGGACATCGATTTGTTTTGAATCTTTTCCATTTGACATTGTATCACCTTCTCTATATCTTTTACGTAATCATAGCACAAATTGTACACTAAATCAAACAAATGTTCGTATGTTAGATTGTTTTCTTTTTATCCAAATAATGGTATGATAAATAGGTAGATATTGAATGTTAGAAAGGAAGTCTGATATGTTAGATCCTAAAAAAATTGAAAGAATCAATGAATTAGCTCGTAAGAAGAAAACAGTTGGATTAACTCAAGCAGAGCAAGATGAACAATTGTTATTACGTCAAGAATATTTAGAAGCATTCCGTGGAGGCATGAGAAATCATATTGAAGGCTTAAAAGTAGTTGATGAAGAAGGAAACGATGTAACTCCTGAAAAATTGAAACAAATTCAACGAGAAAAAGGATTACATAATCGTAACGCAGAGTAAATATTTCATTAAATTAAGAAATAAATAAATTTATCATTTGAATAGGAGTGTTAATATGTTTGATAAAGTAGATCAGTTAGCAGTAGATACGATTCGTACAATGAGTGTGGATGCCATTCAAGCCGCAAATTCTGGACATCCAGGTTTACCAATTGGTGCTGCTCCAATGGCTTATGTATTATGGTCAAAATATTTAAAAGTAAATCCAAAACAATCTAAGTGGGTCGATCGTGATCGCTTTGTTTTATCAGGTGGACATGGTTCAGCACTCTTATATTCATTATTACATTTATCTGGTTATCAAGTTTCAATTGAAGATGTAAAAAACTTCCGTCAATTTAATAGTAAAACTCCAGGTCACCCTGAAGTTGGTCACACTGATGGAGTTGAAGCAACAACTGGTCCTCTTGGACAAGGATTTGCTAATGGTGTAGGAATGGCTATGGCTGAAGCACATCTAGCTGCAACTTATAATCGTCCAGGATTTCCAATTGTAGATCACCATACTTATGTGATGTGTGGGGATGGAGATTTAATGGAAGGCATTTCTTATGAAGCAACTTCTCTAGCAGGTACTTTAAAATTAAATAAATTAATTGTCTTATATGATTCAAATGACATTACATTAGATGGAGAATTATCAAAATCATTTAATGAAAGTGTAAAAGATCGATTTATCGCTCAAGGTTGGAATTATATTCGTGTTGAAGACGGAAATGATTTAGATGAAATTGCAGAAGCGATTGAAGAAGCACAAGGTGAAACAGAGAAACCAACTTTAATTGAAGTGAAAACAATTATTGGATATGGCGCTCCAAACCAAGGAACAAATAAAATTCATGGAACTCCTTTAGGAGAAGAAGGCATTAAAATCATGAAACAAAATTATGGATGGAATTATGCCCCGTTTGAAGTTCCTGAAGAAGTAGCTCATCGATTTGATAAATTATTAGTGCAAACAGGTGAACACGATTACCAAGAATGGCAAGAATTATTTGAAGCTTATCGTAAAGAGTATCCTGAGTTAGCGAAACAATTCGAAGATAGTTTCTCACAAAAATGGGATGTTGATTGGAAAGAAATTTTACCTAAATATGAATTTGGTAGTCCCGCAAAAGCTTCTCGTGTAACAAGTCAAGAAGTGATTCAAGAATTAGGAAAACATATTCCATCATTCTGGGGAGGATCAGCTGACTTATCTTCTTCAAACAATACTATGAATAAAGCAGATACTGATTTTGAAGCTAGCAATTATGCTGGACGTAATATTTGGTTTGGTGTACGTGAATTCTCAATGGGTGCTGCATTAAATGGTATTTTATTACATGGTGGTACAAGAGGATATATTGGTACATTCTTTGTATTTGCAGACTATGTAAAACCAGCAATGCGTGTAGCAGCGCTTTCTAATTTACCAACCATTTATGTTTATACGCATGATTCAATTGCAGTAGGTGAAGATGGCCCAACTCATGAGCCAATTGAACAATTAGCAGCCTTTCGTGCAACTCCAAATACAAATGTATTTAGACCAGCAGATGGAAATGAAGTTGCTGCTTCTTGGAAAACAGCTTTAGAAGATAAAACTAGACCATCCTTATTAGTTTTATCAAGACAAAATCTTCCAGTATTGGAACATTCATTAGAATTAGCTTTTGATGGAGTTAATAAAGGGGCATATGTTGTGAGCCCTCAAGAAGGTGAAGTTCCAGAAGGAATTCTGATTGCAACTGGTTCTGAAGTCAGTCTAGCTGTTGAAGCACAAAAAGTTTTAAGAGAAACAGGACATGATGTTTCAGTTGTGTCAATGCCAGCGATGAATCGTTTTGAAGAACAATCAAAAGAATATCAAGAATCAGTGTTACCAAGTTCAGTTCGTAAGCGTGTTGCTATTGAAATGGGGGCAAGCTTAGGTTGGCATCGTTATGTAGGATTTGATGGTGAATTAGTAACGATCGATAAATTCGGGGCATCTGGTAATGGAAATACTGTGATGAAAGAATACGGATTTACAGTTGAGAATGTAGTGGCAAGTTATTTATCATTAAATTAATAGAAGAACATAAAATGACTTTTCAGATGTAGGGGATACCTATGTCTGAAAAGTTTTTTGTTTTTTAGAAAAAAAGGATAAAAATAGAATGAAAAGAATTATTCCGAGTTAATAT
>CALATC010000175.1 GCA_937891475.1 uncultured Granulicatella sp.
CTAAAATTCGAGCCTCGGTCTCGAATTTTCCTTCCACTAGTAACCATCTCCATGGTTACTAGTGGGCTTGTTATTATAATCAGTATTTTCTCTTTATTCACTTGGTCAATTCTAAGGAAATAATGGGCTAAACAAAATGAGAAAATACTTCTCAATATAGTAACAAAGGACGGTAGCAGACTTGCCTTACAAGTCTCATACCTAAAATTCGAGCCTTAGTCTCGAATTTCCCTTACTATCGTACTTGTTACTATGGAAAGTATTTTCTCTTTATCAACTATATCATTCGCCTAATTAGAAATAGGAATCGTTAAGTATACTTTTGTATAAGAATTTTCTACTGAATCAAATTCCATTTTAAACTCTTCTCCAAAATATAATGCTAATCGTTCTTTTACATTTTGAATTCCAACTCCACCTAATGCTTTATTGGAAGTACCTTGTTTCTTTAATCCTACTCCATTATCTTCAATCGTAATTTTAATAGAAGGAGATTGGTATCGAACCGTCAATTGTATTTTTCCTGGACGATTAATTTCCTTAATACCATGATAAATAGCATTTTCTACTAATGGTTGAAGTACTAATTTAGGTAATAAAATATCTGGAATATTTTCATCCACTTGAATCTCATAAGATAACTTTTCTTCATATCGTTGTTGCTGAATATACAAATATTGTCTTACATGATCCACTTCTTTTGTAAGAGGGATTAAATCTTCTCCTCCATTTAAAGCTAATCTAAAATATGTTGCGAGTGCTTTAGTAATAGACACAACTCGATTAGTATCTTGGAACTCCGCCATCCAAATAATGGTATCCAATGTATTATAAAGAAAATGTGGATTAATTTGACTCGATAAAGCCTTTAACTCATAAACTCTTGCCAATTGCTCCTGCTCTCTAGCTTCCATCATTAATTGTTCTAAGTGATTTAGCATATGATTAAAATGATGCGCTAATTGTTGAAATTCACTAGCACCATTTGGAATCGCTCGTAAATCAGTTTTCCCTTTTTCAACTTCCTGCATGGTCTCTTCCAAGTGTTGAATTGGAGATAAATGATGTCTCAAAATAATAACCATTCCAATTGAACAACCAATAAAACTTAAAATCGCAATACTAAAAACAATCATAAATAATTGCTTCGATAATTGTTCCAACTGTGAAAAAGTACTAACTCCTACTAATACCCAATTACAATTATCAATAGAAGTTTTGTGTACAAAAAAGTTTTTCCCAATCATAGAATCCATTGGACTTTTAGCAATATCTTCTGCGGACATTTGCTTATCAACAGATTGAAAAACTTCATTATCAGGATGATAAATGATTTTTCCCTCTGTATTAATCACAAACGCATATCCTTCCCGACCAAGAGAAAGTTCCTTAATATAATTTTCAAGAGCGTGAGAATCGATATCAAATCGAACGACTCCTAAACTTTCCTTTGTTTTTGATAAAATTTCTTGACTAATAGATAACACATATTTATCATTTTGCAAGCGACTTGGTAATAATACCGGGTTGTGAGATAAGTCAATCGCTTGTTGATACCATTCTTGCATCATTAATTCATTCGAATTGGCAGATTGAAGATTTTGATCACTTGAAATGATTCTTCCATCTTTTGTTACAACCGTCATTGAAACAAAGTGTTCATTACTTTTCACAAAGGTCTCTAACCAATTTCGAATACTTATTTGCGAATTATTTTCTTGTCCTTGGGCAAATTGAACAACTTCTGACTCATTAACAATAGCGTTAACTGTATACTTTAATTGAGAGACATACTGTTCAATATAACGAGCACTTGTATCAATTCTAGCGGTTGTTTGCCCGGATACGTTCTCTTTAAATAATTCACTACTTTTCCAATAAAAGACACTTCCAACAAGAATTAAAATCAAAAATAGCATTCCCAATAAATAGGTAGTTAATTTGATAAACAAGGAATTTTTCTTCATGATTCTACTCCCTTTTGAAATTGTTTGGGTGTAACGCCGACAATTTGTTTAAATCGAACTGAAAAATAATTCACATCTTCCATTCCTACTGCTAAAGCTACTTCATAAATTTTCATGGATGTAGATAATAGTAGTACTTTTGCTTTATTCATTCGTTGAGTAATGACATAATCTTGAAATGTCATTCCTAGCTTTTTCTTAATTAAGACACTGACATAATTAGGAGTAAAGCCTAATTGTTCTGCTACTTTTACAAGAGACAGGTCAGGATTATCTAATTGACTATGAATAAGTTTTTCAATTTCTGTTTCTTCTGAAACGATATCTACTTGGTGAATTTGGTTTTCTTTTCGTTCTTTTTCTAATTTACCAACGACTGTGACAAAAAAGGCTTCAATTTCTTTTTTAGAAATAGGTTTTAGTAAATAATCGTCTGCTCCTAATTTTAATGCAGATAATAGGTAATCAACGTAATCATATCCTGTTAGAAATACGATATGTGTATGTGGATAGTGTAATTTAACTTGTTGAGCTAGTGTAATGCCGTCCATTTGTGGCATATTGATATCTGTTAGTATGATGTCGGGTTGTTGATGTTGAATCATTTCCCAAGCTTGTTTGCCATTTTCAGCTTCTTTTACATCTGAAATTCCCAATTGTTTGTAATCTATTAGTGAAGTTAGTCCTCTTCTAACAAGAGATTCATCTTCGACAATTAACAGTGAATACATTCTCATCCCTCCTATTTCCATTATACTCCGCCTTTTTCAAAAAATTAACCGAAAGTATGCATAAAGAGAAAATACTTCACTTTATAGTAACAAAGGACGGTATCAGCCTTGCTTTGCAAGTCTCATACCTAAAATTCGAGCCTCGGTCTCGAATTTTCCTTACTATGGGAAGTATTTTCTCTTTATTCATTACGTCCATTCATTTATATGACTCACAACTCGAAAAAACTTGCCATAGTAGCATTAGTCCAATAAGCCAAAGATGGCTTATTGGACAGGAAAATTTGAGACCCTAGGCTCAAATTTTAGGCATGAAACCAAAGGTTTGCTGCCGTCCTCCTGCTACTATAGCTAAAGTTTTATTCATAAAATTTATTATTTAACAAAATCAACCAAAAATCCATAGCCTTTTTCTTCCATATCTGCTAACGGAATAAAACGAATAGCGGCACTATTAATGCAGAAACGTAATCCACCTTTGTCTCGAGGGCCATCATCAAACACGTGTCCTAAATGAGAATTAGCAATACGACTACGAACTTCAATTCGTTTCATATTAAAACTTGTATCTTCCTTATAAGTCACTACTTCTGAAGAAATAGGCTTTGTAAAACTTGGCCAACCACAACCAGAATCAAATTTATCTTTTGAAGAGAAAAGTGGTTCTCCAGTTGCTACGTCCACATAAATACCTGCTTCATGATTATCCCAATATTCATTAGAAAAAGCCATCTCTGTACGATTTTCTCTCGTAACTGCATATTGTTCTTTTGTCAAAGTTTTTTTCAATGTTTCATCATCTGGTAATGGGAATAAACTAGGATCAATCACTGGATCATTTGCTTTATTCACATCAATATGACAATAGCCGTTTGGATGTTTCTTTAAATAATCTTGATGGTAATCTTCTGCAACGACGAAGTTTCTAAGATTTTCTCTTTCAATTGCTACCTTTTTCCCTAATTGTTCTTCTTTTTCTGCTACTACTTGTTCAACAATTTCTTTATCTTCATCATTTTGATAATAAATTCCTGTTCGATATTGACGACCTACATCATTTCCTTGTTTATTGACTGATAGTGGATCAATCACTCTAAAGTAATATAATAAAATTTCTCGAAGAGATACGACTTTTGCATCATAAGTAATTTTCACTGTTTCTGCATGATCTGTATCATGAATTAATTGATAGTTTGTTGTTTCTACTTTCCCATTTGCATACCCACTTACTGCATCTTCTACTCCATTAATTCTTGAGAAATATTCTTCTAAGCCCCAGAAACAGCCACCTGCTAAATAGATTTCTTTCATCTCTTTTTCCCCCTTATTTTCTGATTTGTTAACCTCTTGTTGATTAATTAATGAACTAACCTTCTTCTCAATTGGATTTCCATTCGCCTGAACTGTTGCTGTTGAAGGATGAATGACATAATATGAAGCAATCAGCAATACAATTAACGCTACGACTCCAATCAATATTTTTTTATCCATTTTACCCACTCCTTATATTGAGAAAATACTTCTACATATAGTAACAAAGGACGGTAGCAGCCTTGCTCTTGCAAGTCTCATACCTAAAATTCGAGCCTAGGTCTCGAATTTTCCTTACTATAATTAGTATTCTTTTCTCTAGGTTCTCTCATATATGATTCACAACCCGAAAAGACTTGCCATAGTAGCATTAACATGAAACAGAAGGTTTGCTGCCGTCCTCTGCTACTATAGCTTAAGTCTTATTCATAAAAACATTACATCTTATCAAGATACTTCTGTATATCCTCATTTGCTAAATGCCCCGGATGAGCTTGTACTAATTCTCCATTTTGATTAATAAACACAGATGTTGGATATCCAATTACTCCTACTTGTTTAAAGAAATCCGGAGTTTCTGCCATTAATACTGGTAAATTTTTATAGTCTAAACCTGAAAACCATTCTTTAAAATCTTCTGCTTTTTTCTCACGATTTACACCAGGCGCTACTACACTTAAAATGACTGTATCATCTGAATGATTAGCTGCTAAAGAATCTACTTCCGATAATCCTGCTAAACATGTTGGACACCATGAAGCCCAAACTTTGATATACACTTTTTTCCCTTTATAATCTGATAAATTGACTGTTTTTCCATCAAACGTTTTAAACGAAGCTTCCACTACTTTTTTAGAACTACTAGTTTCTTTCTTGTCTTTTGATACTGCTTCATTTGAAGGTTTCGTTGCATCTGCTTGCTTATTTCCCATTGGTTGACACGCTCCTAATAATAAACTAGCTCCAATAAATACATATTTCCATTTCATTTTTCATTCTCCTATCCTTATAAAAATAATACTTGTAATTGTTGGATAATAATCCAAACACCCATTGCAATAATAACAATTCCACCAATTTTCTTTAATAAAAATAATTGTTTCTTCGCAAGATTGAAGGCTTTCATCGCAGCGGTTGAAGCAATCGATAATACTAAAAATGGAATCGATAATCCTAAAATATAAATTCCTAATAAAAACATTCCGTAAAAAACACTCGCTTGTTGAGTTGCCACTAATGTTAAGACTGAACTTAAAACAGGACCTACACATGGTGTCCATCCAAAACTAAAGCTCAATCCTAATAAATAACTACTCCATAATGACTTCTCATTTTTTGTTTC
This sequence comes from uncultured Granulicatella sp., assembly GCA_937891475.1. Next base: position 5,352 of record CALATC010000175.1, read on the forward strand.
AAATTGTACTGTTTTTTGTTTTTGTAAAGACGTTAATTGAAATACTTCCATTTGATGCAATCCTAGTAAAACAATAATAGTTCCTAAAACTAAATGGAAATAAGGATTATACAATAATTGTCCTAACAAACTAGCAGCAAATCCTAATACAAAGAAAATTGTTGAAATTCCTGCTACAAATAGAAATGTTCGAACGACTGGTAGCACCGCGACTTCAAATTTTCCAATTTTAATACTGCGATTTCCTCTTTCACTCATTAATACTCCAAAATAAACCGGAAACAGTGGTAATACACACGGAGAGAAAAATGATAATAATCCCGCAGCAAAAATGCTTCCCCATAATAAAATATCCATTTATACACCTTCTTCTTGTAATGTTTGAATTTATTATAATCATTTGTGTTTAAAGAAAACATAGAATCCCCTACACAAATACATGAATTTAATATGATAATAGTAAAAAATGAAGTAGGCATTCTACTTCATTTTCTTTTTCTTAAACTTCATAAACTTTTTTACCATTGATATAAGTCGCTACGACAGTTGTTTTCAAAATTTCTTCTGGACTTTCTTCTAAGAAATTTTTCGATAAAATTACAAAGTCTGCATAATTTCCAACTTCTAATGTTCCAATATCTAAGCGACTTAATGATTTTGCTGCTCCATTTGTATGAGCAAACAAAGCCTCTTTAGCGCTAATTCTTTGTTCAGGCATTAATGCTGGTTCAGGAAGACCTTCTACGGTTTGACGAGCTACAGCAAAATACATCGTTTCAAATGGAGTTACATTTAGCACTACTGGAGTATCTGTTCCAAATGCTAAAGTCGCACCATGTTGAATAAAGGATTGGAATGGAAACATTTGTTTTGCACGAGTTTCCCCAACTTCTTCATCTAATGTTTCATACCCGACTAATAAGTGACTTGGTTGAACTGAAACAATGAGAGATTTCTGAGCAGTCAGTGGTAAGTCTTTCGGATCCATTACTTCTAAATGCTCAATCGTATTGAATTTATAAGGAGCATCAAATGGATATTTTTCTTGCGCTTGTTTGAAATTCAATAATGTTAATTCTACTGCTCTATCTCCAACGGTATGGATACGCATTGGCCATCCTTCTTGGTTGGCTAATAAAGTCAATCGTTCCATTTTTTCTTCCGTTAAAAGTGGACCTCCTACATCTCCTTCAAAAAATGGCATTGGGTATGGTTCTTTTAAGTAAGCTGTATGCGAACTTGTTACGCCATCATAAAACTGTTTCACGCCACCCATTTGTAACATTGGAGATTGGTACATTTGATAGAAACGACGATTTTCTTCAACGTCTTCACGCATTGCTGGGAAGAAACTCACTCGAACTGTTGCATCATCTTCTACACTAGAATAAAGTTTTGGATAAACAATATCATCTGGGCTTTCCCCTGTTAACGCAACATCGCCAACTGCTGTAATTCCCATCGCATTCAAATGTTTCATATAGTCTAGTAATGCCACTTTCGACTCAGCTTCATAAATTGCTAGTACTTTAGATAAATAGTAAATCGCAATTGCTTCTAAAAAGACTCCTGTTAACTCGCCATCTTTTTTAACAGCTTCTCCTCCAATTTCAGAAGGAATGTTTTCACTCGTTAAGCCTAATTCTTCTAGTGCCTTTGTATTAAGCCAAATCGTGTGTGCATCACCAGCAATCAAACAGATTGGAACTTCATTGGAAGCTTTATCTAAATCTTCTTTTGTTGGTAAAACTTGTTGTCCAAAATCACTCGCATACCAACCAATTCCAATCTTCCATCCATTATACACAGGAATTTCTTTTGCTTGAGCTACTACTTCTTCAATTGAAGGAGCTCCGACTGCTTTCATCTTTCCTAAATGAATTAGACTGGATAAATATAAATGTACATGCGCATCAATGAATCCAGGAGTCACCATTTTGTCCCCAGTATCAATTATTTTTCCGTCTACTTCTTCATGATAAGGAAGAATATTCGTAATCTTCCCATCTTTTATTTCTAATATTCCTTCAGTCGTTTCTTTTGAATCTCCAATAAAGAGATATTTACTTTTTACAAAATAATGCATATTACAACTCCATTTTAAAATTTAAAAAGGCATCATTATAGTTGGAAATCCATTCTGTTCCAAGATATTCATAATGCTCTAAACTTTCAATGACTTCTTGTGATGGATAAAATGTTTCATCTGACACCACTTCTTCATCTAATAATTCTTTTGCAGCTTCATTTGGTGTAGCATATCCTACAAACGCTGCATTTCTAGCTGCATTTTCAGGACGAAGCATAAAGTTAATAAACGCATACGCTCCTTCAATATTTTCCGCATTATATGATAACGCAAAGTTATCTGTCCAAACAGCACTTCCATCTTGCGGTAAAATATACTGAACAGCAGGATTCGCTTCTGCTACAGCAGCGGCATCTCCTGAATAACCAATTCCGATCGGCGCTTCTTCTAATTTCATCATTGTTTTAATTTCTTCATTTAATACAGCACGCACATTTGGATTTAATGATTTAATTTTCAATTCTGCTTCTTTTAATTGCGCTGCATCTTTTGAATTGAGTGAGTAACCTAATGATTGCAATGCTAATCCCATTGTTTCACGATTTCCATCTAGTAATAAAATTTTATTACGGAATTCACTCTTCCATAAATCATTCCAAGTTGTAATACTTTCTGGATCGATATATTTTGTATTCACCATAATTCCAACAGTCCCCCAGAAATAAGGAACTGTATATTGATTTCCAGGATCCACTGGACTATTTAATAAAAATGGCGAAATATTTTCTAAACCTTTAATTCTTGAATGATCCAATGGTTGTAATAAATTCTGATTGACTAATTTTGTAATACTCGATTCACTTGGAAATACGATATCATAACGAGTACCACCTTGTTTTAATTTTGCTTCCATTGCATCATTTGAATCGAATGTTTCATAAACCACTTGAATATTTGTTTCTGCTTCAAATTCTTTAATCAAATCTGGGTCAATATAATTTCCCCAGTTAAATAAATAGAGCTGCTGTTTTTCACTAGAAGCAGATTCATCTGCCGAAATTTCTTGCGATTGAATATATTTTTTTACTCCTAATAGTAAAAGTACAACGACTAAAATCGATAAAATTAAAGACACTAATTTTTTCATGAAAAACCTCATTTCTCTCTTGTTATTTTACAATAAGTTGATAGTAATAAAATATCGCTTTCACGTCAACTAGTACGTTCTGAAATGGAAAAATTTTTACAGAAAAAAAGAAATTGAACGAATAAACGTCCAATTTCTTTCCAGTCAAAATCTTACTTAAATACGATTATACCCATTCTCCATTAGCATTTACTTTGTATCCATCTGGGGTTGTCGTATTTACTAATAATTCTCCTGAATCATTCACATAATACCATTTACCATCAACTTCAAACCACTGAGAAGCTTTCATTGCTCCTGATGATTCTAAATAGTACCATTTATCATGATCTAGCAACCATCCGGTTTCCATCGCTCCTGAACCATTTAGGAAGTACCATTCACCTTTATCTTTAATCCACCATTTTTGCATATAACCACTTTGATCTAAGTAATACCAAGTTCCATCTTGATTGAACCATCCAGTAACTTTTTCATCTCCTCTATACATCACCCACTGATTATTTTCTTGAATCCAACCACCAATTGTAAGTTTTGTATCAGCTGTTACTTCTTTTAAGCTAGAAATATCGATAAAGTTTCCAGTTAATGGAGTTTTATTTTCAATCGCTTTTTCCATTTTTTCTTCAGTGGCTTTCATAATCTTGAAGACTGTTTCAGCTACTTTCATTGATTTTGCAGTATAACTATCAGCCGTTGCTCGAACATATTCATTTGACTGATTACGATATTGGTTAATTAATTTTGTTTGATAAGTGAATAAAACTTCCTCTAATTCTTCCCAATTTGATTTAATCGTTTTACCAAATAAATCTTTATGTTCTGTTACCATCTTATCAATATGGTCTGCAACCCAATACCATGAATCAGGATTATATTTACTTCCTCTTACTTGGTAAGCTTTAAAAGTATCTTTAATGTGCCCAAAATATGGAACGTATGGAGTGTTACGTGAACGACTTAAGCCAAACCACATAATTCCTCCTAATTCACTAGGTAAATCTTGACGAATTTGATACACATGGGGGTCAATAACATTTTCATTACCTGGTGCATATTTATATTTTGCTTGTTCTGCTTCTGGTAAAGCCTTAATATTATCTTTTGGAGTATAGTCATTATAAAAATCATATCCTGGAACTTCATCATCTGGAATAAATCCTTCAGATAATGTTTCAAAACGATTTCTTTGAATTTTAATGGCATCTGCTACTGTATAATCTCTACGTGGAGTGTCTTGTAAAAATTCATAATATTCATCTTGATAAGTAACTGATGATTGAGGATTTAATAATTTAATACCAGCATATTGTCTTGAACGATTACGTTCATCTAACTTAGGCGCATAACTTGCTGCTAAATGAAATTTTCCATTCACTTCTTTATAAGAGCCAGCTTTTTTAGCTGTTTCGATGATACCTTTTGAAGCAATAACATTATTTGTATCTGATAAATTCAATGCACCAAGGAAATAAGTGTTTGGCATAATAGAGAATTTATCATCTGGATATTTATACGCAACATATTGATGTCCAGAATAAATTTCCATATACCATAACTCATTTTTATCTGCAATCATAATATTATTTCCTTCAGCAGATCCTTTTTCATCAATGACTTTTGCTAAAAGTTCTACCCCTTCACGTGCGGTTTTTACACGTGGTAAAATTAATGTTGTCATAGCTGCTTCTGCAATTCCATCTTTAACAAGTGGATCTACTTCTAGAACATCTTCTCTTGGAGTTGTTGTTAATGTAGCTGTTAAAGAAACCCCATATTCATTGAATCCATGTTCATCAAAAATTCCTTCATCTGTATCTCTAGAATCATCTGCTACAGAAGTATATTTAAATTCATGACGTAAATGAGGATAAGTGAATCCTGTAGACACATCTTCTAACATTGCTCCTTCTGCATAATCTTTTGCAGGATTTACAATGAAATTCTTATTATGTGTATGTTGTCCTGGTGTAGTTCCATCACCTTGCTTATATGGATAATCTTCCGTACGACCATATAAAATGGAACCGTCTTTCGTTAATCCTTTTCCAATAATAAAACCTGAACACGCTTCTACAGATTGTAATGATAATACTGTACCAATAATAACGCTTGACAATAATAGTTTTGTAATTTTTTTATCCATCCCTATCTCTCCTTTTGTAAGCTTATTTATTTATATTAATCACACAAACTTCACACACTCTTCTAGTCACTTCCCTCTCGTGTATTTTGTCGCCTATATTATACGTCTAAATGTTTACGCTTTCAATCGTTCTTCCTAATTTTTAATGAAATTATTATTCTATACAAAAAACATCCGTTTAAGTAGATTACAACTTAAACGGATGTTTCATCAAGAACTAGTTTAGTAAGAAAAAATGTCACATCTATCTAAACTAACCTTTAAAATCTCCTTGTCTTGTTTCAATAATTTTCATTGCTGCACGAATGACGTGAAATTCATCTATTAATTTTGCAATTAACTCATAATTACGATCAGTTAACCTACCTGATAATATTTTATGAGAAAATTGATGAAAATTATCTAGATGTTCTTCAATACTCATTAACATCTCCTTAGCATCTTTATGACGATACTTTTTAGCAATATGTGCTACTTCTTCAGAAAATAATGCCAAATTATTTTCATGAATGGTAGTATTTTTTCCTTCTGGTACTAAATCATTTGCTTCGTAACAAGTTAAGAATTTTTGTTCAATTGTATTACAAACAAAAACAACTCCTATTTGCGAAACATATTTTTTCTCTTCCGGACGTTGTTCTTCATTTTTATTATACTCTACTAAAGTTCCAAGTTGTCTTCCTACCCATTTTGGAAGCTGTTCACTACTGACTTCAAATCGCTCCTGTGCTCTTTGAGCAAAATGATCCGTCCATGTATAATTTGGTCCAAATGAAAGTCCCATAACATGACTCCTTTATATTCATATAATTCAGTAAAGTGAGAATTCAATCCAATTAGATAATTTTATCCGCCTAAATACACTTTCTATAAAAAAACACATCCATCCCACCTTTCCTATTAACGATTTAGGATAGAATAAAAAATAAAATTGTGAAATAGTTCTCAATGTGATTTTATCAATCCTTTTACTGAATTTCAACTGAACTTTCTTCTATAAAACAAAAAAACTCCCACTTGCCAGGTAAACAAGTGAGAGATAGGATGGCTACATTTCGTCTGGAGATTCTACTCCTAAAATTGCAAGACCTTGTTTTAAGATAACAGCTGTTGCTTCTACTAATGCTAAACGAGCATTTAGTCCTTCATCTTCTTGTAAGATACGGCTGTTTGCATAATATTTATTGAAGGCTTGCGCTAGAGAAATCACATATTTAGAAATAACAGAAGGTTCAAATTTGCTTTCTGCGTATTTCACAATATTTGGATAATTTTCAATTTGTTTTAATACTTCCCATGCATAGTCATCTTCTAATGATAATGCTTGAGATAAATCAACTGAAACTCCTGCTTTTCTTAAAATACTCATTGCACGAGCACGAGTATATTGAACATAAGGTCCAGTTTCTCCTTCGAATTGAACAACTTCTTCTAAGTTGAAATCGAAGTTATTTGTACGATCGTTTTTCAAATCGTGGAAGATTACCGCACCTACCCCAACTTGTTTTGCAACTTGTTCTTTGTTAGGTAAGTTTGGATTTTTAGCTTCAATTTGTTTTAAAGCTAATTCTTCAGCTTCACGTAAAACTTCTTCTAATAAGACGATTTTACCTTTACGTGTTGATAATTTTTTACCACCTAATGTAATTAAACCAAAGCCAACGTGAATCATGTTTTCTTGCCAATCACGACCCATTTCATTTAATACAGCTTTTAATTGTTTAAAGTGGTTTGCTTGTTCATTTCCTACAACATAAATGTTTTTAGCGAAATCATAAGTTTCTTTACGGTAATGTGCAGCAGCTAAATCACGAGTGATATATAATGTCGCACCATCTGATTTTTTAATTAATGCAGGTGGTAAGTCATATTTATCTAAGTGAACAACTGTTGCCCCACGGTCGATTGTTGTAATTCCATTATTTTCTAAGTATTCAACAATTGGATCCATTTTATCATTATAGAAAGCTTCACCATTATAAGAATCAAATGTAATTCCTAAAATATCATACACACGATTGAATTCTTTTAATGATTCTGATTTGAACCAATTCCATAGTTCTTCTGCTTCAGCATCGCCATCTTCTAATTTCTTGAACCATGCACGACCTTCATCTTCTAAAGAGCTATCTCGTTCTGCTTCATCATGGAATTTAACGTATAAACGTAATAATTCTGCGATTGGATCTTGTTCAACGGCTTCTTTTGTTCCCCATTTTTTATAAGCAACGATTAATTTACCGAATTGTGTTCCCCAGTCTCCTAAGTGGTTGATTTTAATTGGGTTATAACCAACTTTTTTCTCTAAGTTAGCAATAGCATTCCCAATAACTGTTGAACGTAAGTGACCCATTGACATTGGTTTTGCAATATTTGGACTAGACATATCCACTATAGCATTACGTCCTTGTCCAAAATCAAAGTTACCATAGTTTTCTCTTTGTTCTAAAACAGTGTGTAATGTTTCATCTGCAAATTTACCTTTTGATAGGAAGAAGTTTGCGTAAGGTCCCATTGCTACTGCTTGGCTAATATGTTCATCAGCAACTGCTTCAACGATTTCTTGTGCAATTGCTTGAGGTGCTTTACGTAATACTTTTGCAAGTGAGAATGCTGGGAAAGCTAAGTCCCCTTGTTCTGCATATTTTGGAACTTCAATCATTTTATAAATTTCTTCAAACGATAAATGTTCGCTAATTGTTTTATGAATTTGTTCTGCAACTATTTTTTTGTAATCCATCTTGACACTCCTTCTTTTTATATAAATGATAAATAAAAAAGCCCCTAATCAAGCAACCTTGACTAGAGACGAGATAACCCGTGGTACCACTCTTATTGTTTAAAATCTTAAACCACTTTAAACTTTTTTAACGGTAAGCGACCGGATTACTCTACTACATTCGAATAATCATTTCCAAAGTGCGGTTCATTTACTTCATCATGACCGGCTTCCACCAACCCAGCTCGCTAAAACAGATATCCGTAAACTACTCTCTTCTTCATAAATGTTTATTATTTATAGGACGATTATAACAAGCGATAGAATATTTGTCTAGTAATTTTATAATAAACTTTATAACGCAAATAAAAGAAAAAGACTTTGCATAGTAGCAAGAGACTTGCTTTGCAAGGCTGCTGGCGTCCTAATACTACTATCACACAAAGTCTAACTCATAAACGCACTCTCATAAATAACCGCTCAATAAGAAAAGACTTTGCATAGTAGTATGAGTAATAAAATCTGAGAAGACAGATTTTATTACAGGAAATTTCGAGACCTGAGGCTCGAAATCTAATAATGAGACAGTAAAGCTGTTTGCTGCCGTCCCCTATTACTATATAGCAAAGTCTAATTCGCAATCATCAGTTGCGGAAAATCTTAGCCTCCAAGAACAAGTCATTATACAACCCTAATAACTCAGAACCTAGATTCTCATACACTTCCATATGTTCCATTTGCTCATCCGAAGGATAAAAAGTCTCATTACTTGTTACTTCTTCCGGCAATAACTCTAACGCATCTTTATTCGGAGTAGAATATCCAACATATTCCGCATTTTGAGCAGCCACATCCGGTCTCAATAAAAACGAAATAAAACGATACGCACCATCATAATTTTTAGCAGTTTTCGGAATCACAATATTATCAAACCATAAGTTCGTTCCCTCTTCCGGTAAAACATACGCTAAATCTTCATTTTTCTCCAACATCTTCGCAGCTTCCCCAGAGAATGATACCCCAATCGAAGCTTCCTCTTGTGCCATATACGTCTTCATCTCATCCGCAATAATCGCTTTAGCATTTGGCATCAATGTTTTCAAAAATTTACCTGCTTCTTTCACAACCTCAGGATCCTTTTCATTCAAAGAATACCCTTGCGTTTGAAGCGCAATTCCCATCATTTCTCTAGCACCATCGATAAATAAAATTGAATCTTTATAGTCCTCTTTCCATAAATCAGACCACTTCGTAATTTCGCCTTCAGCAATATTTTTTGTATTATAAATAATTCCTAAAGTTCCCCAGAAATAAGGAATACTATAACGGTTATTTGGATCAAAACTCTTATTCAAGAATTTCTCATCTAAATGTTCCATTCCTTCAATTTTAGAATAATCTAATGGTACTAATAAATCTTCTTTTAACATTTTATGAATCGCATATTCACTTGGAATTGCCACATCATAATTTGTTCCACCTTGTTTAATTTTTGTATACATCGCTTCATTTGAATCAAATGTTTCATAAATGACTTTATAGCCAGTCTCTTCTTCAAACTGAGTAATTAAATTAGGATCAATATAGTCTCCCCAGTTGTATACAATAATTGTATCAGGATTTCCTGCAATAGCTGTTTCAAAATTTTTTCTAAAAAGTAATAATCCAAAACTTGCGACTAAAATTGCCCCAACAAACATCATTAATCGCTTCATCGGATTACCCCCTTCGCTAAATCATTTTCAATATTTTTCTGATTTAATCGTTTTGCTTGGTATTGTTGAATGAAATAATATCCAATAACTAAAATTAATGAGAATAAGAACATTAATGTACTTAAAGCATTAATTTGTAAACTAATTCCTTGACGAGCTCTTGAATAAATTTCAACCGCAATTGTAGAGAATCCATTTCCTGTTACGAAGAAAGTTACTGCAAAATCGTCTAATGAATACGTAAATGCCATAAAGAATCCACTTAAAATTCCAGGTGTAATGGATGGTAAAATAATACGTGTTAATACTTGAGAACTTGTTGCCCCTAAATCTCGTGCTGCTGTAATCATTGAACGATTCATTTCTGTTAATTTTGGTAAAACCATTAAAACAACAATCGGAATATTAAACGCAATATGAGAAAGTAGTACTGACCAAAATCCTAATTTGAATCCAATAAATGTAAATAAAATTAATAAACTTGCCCCGATAATAACGTCTGGTGAAACTAATAAAATATTATTCATTCCAAGAACAAATTGTTTTCTTCTATTTGAACGAATAAAGTCAATCATAATCGCACCAAGTGTTCCAATAATCGTTGCACATAGCGCTGATAATAAGGCTAAAATTAAAGTATCAATGACAATACCAATCAATCTTGTATCTCCAAGAACAGCTTTATAATGCTCTAAAGTAAAAGATTGGAAATCATTCATTCCTCCACCACTATTAAATGAATAATAAATCAAATAGAAAATAGGAGCATACAATACTGCAAATACAAATACTAAATAAGCATTTGATAACCAATGATTTTTCTCTAATTTCATTATGCTTCTCCTCCTTTTCTACGATCACGTGTTACAAACATTAAGACAATCATCGCTACAATTAAGACAACCCCAATAGTTGAACCCATTCCCCAGTTTTGCGTTACTAAGAAATGTTGCTCTACGGCAGTCCCTAATGTAATCACACGATTTCCTCCAATTAAACGAGTTAACATGAATAGTGATAGTGATGGAATAAATACTGCTTGAACACCACTTCTTACACCACTCATCGTTAATGGAATCACGACATTTTTTAAAGTTTGCCAAGGAGTAGCACCAAGGTCACGGCTTGCTGCAATTAATGAACTTGGTAATTCTTGTACTGCATTAAAAATCGGTAAAATCATAAATGGTAATTCAATATAAGCTGCTACCGTTAAGAAACTAAAATCCGTAAATAAAAATTCTTTTGGAGCAATTCCAAATAATGATAAGAATTGATTTACTGTACCTGTTTGGCTAAAAATACCAATAAATGCATAAGCTTTTAATAATAAATTCACCCATGTTGGCAAAATGATTAATAATAACCATAAATTTTTATGCTTTGTTTTACTTAAAAAGTAAGCTGTTGGATAACTCACAACTAAAGTCACTAATGTTACTAAAAAGGCATACCATACTGAGTTAAATGTCATTTCTAAATAATTACCAGAAGTAAAATAATTCGTATAGTTTCCAATCGTTAATTGATTATTAATATCGAAAAATGATTTATAGAAAATCATTGCCAAAGGCGCTACTACAAATAATGCCAACCATAAAAGATATGGAATGGAAAAAAACATACGAGAATTTTTACTCATTACTATCGTCCTCCACTTCCTCGTAGCTTTCTAGACGTGCATCAAATTCTTCTTCACTTTCTCCAAAACGCATTACGTGAATATCTTGTGGCTCAAAGTATAATCCAACTTTTGATCCCACTTCTGCTTTCTTCGTTGAGTGAATCATCCACTCATTTTTATTTTCGTCATAACAAATAATTTCATAGTGAACTCCACGGAATAATTGTGTATCCACTTCAACGGTTAATTTCCCTTTATCTACACTAGTTAGAGATAAATCTTCCGGACGAATAACGATTTCAACCTTTTCATTTGGACGCATACCAGCATCGGCACATTCAAATTCTTTTCCAACAAATTCTACTAAGTAGTCTTCTTTCATCACACCAGCAACGATATTACTTTCACCAATAAAGTCCGCAACGAAACGGTTGATTGGTTCATCATAAATATCTACAGGAGTACCTGATTGAATAATTTCTCCACCATTTAGTACGAAGATTTCATCACTCATCGCAAGAGCTTCTTCTTGGTCATGAGTTACGAAAATAAATGTAATACCTAAACGTTGTTGTAATTCACGCAATTCATACTGCATATCTGTTCTTAATTTTAAGTCTAGCGCTGATAATGGTTCATCTAATAATAGAACCTCTGGTTCATTCACTAATGCACGAGCAATTGCTACACGTTGTTGTTGTCCTCCAGACATTTGAACGATTTCACGTTTTTCATAGCCAGATAATTGAACTAATTTTAATGCTTCAGAAACTTTTTGTTTGATTACATCTTCTGGTAATTTTTTCAAACGTAACCCGAATGCAATGTTTTCAAACACATTCATATGAGGGAATAATGCGTAGTCTTGGAATACAGTATTTACTTTACGTTTATTTGGTGGTAAATCAGTAACATCTTCTCCATTTAAAGTAACAGAACCAGTTGTTGCATCAGTAAAACCAGCAATGATACGAAGAATCGTAGTTTTACCACATCCTGAAGGTCCTAATAATGTATAGAATTTTCCTTTTTCAATTTCAAAGTTAATATTTTTTAATACTTGAGTATCATCATAAGATTTTGTAACATTTTCAAATGTAATAATTGCATTGTTGGACATGTTTCGTACCAATCCTTCCTTTTTATAAATAAGAATTTGTTGCGACAATTAACACCTTACTTATTTCATTGCCAGCATTTTTAATTTGATGTTTAGCAGAAGCTTCAAAATAAAAAGATTCTCCTTTTGAGACAACTTCTATTTGTTTTCCTACTTTTACTTGTACTTTACCTTCTAGAACATATCCAAAAGTTTCGGATAATGATGGTTGGAACACTTTGTATTCCCCTTGAGGTTTAAACTCTAATATTACAGGTTCCATTTCATGTTCATTCGAATCTGGATTTAACCAAGTCACTATCGTTTTATGCTTTGGATCCTCCATCACGGTCATATCTTCAGGCCCATAAACGGTTAAAGCTTCTTCTGGTCCATCTTCAAAGAAATCTTTTGGAGCACATCCTAATACTTCTAAAATATCAAAAAATGTGTCCATCGATGGCGAACTTAGATCGTTTTCTAATTGGGAAATATATCCTTTAGATAAATCCGTCCTCTCGGCTAATTCTTCTTGGGTAAGTCCTTTTTGAACACGCAGAGCTTTCAAATGACTCCCTATTTCCATCATATCCCTCCATTCTTTAAACTTAAAGTTTAATCACACTATGACTCATTATACTCTAAGTTTAGTAATAGTCAACAAATAAATTACACAAAATAAAAAAAAGAACCCTATACAATGTATAGAGTTCAAATGAATAGATATAGAAAATGATCATGCATAGTAACACTAAAGCCATGAAACTAAAGGTTTGCTGGCGTCCTCTTCAACTATTAAAAAGTCAATTTTATTAACGTGCTTTCATATTAGTTCCGTTCAAATAGAAAAGACTTCTCACAGTGCAGCTATAAGATTCGCATTTGCAAAGCTGCTAGCGTCCAATATGCTACATTCAGCGAAGTCAATTATCATTAACGTACCCTAAAATAGAAACGACTCCTTACAGTAGCATTGGTAATATAAGCCACTTTGGCTTATATTACTGGAAAAATCAAGACCTAGGCTTGATTTTTAGGTATGAGACCGCAGGGCTGCTGCCGTCCATCGCTACAGTATAAGAAGTCAGACTTATTAACGTACCCTAATATTATTTCCGTTCAGAAAGAAATGACTTTTTCATAGTAGCACTATTAATATAAGCCAAGTATGGCTTATATTAAAGGGAAATTCGAGACCTTAGGCTCGAATTTTAGCCATGAAACCGAAGGTTTGCTGGCGTCCCATGCTACTATAAAAAAGTCAATTTCTTGAAATATTCTATTTTAAAAGAGCCTTCGCCATTGCTAAGCATCCGATTGTTGCTGCATTATTCCCTAAAGCCGGAGTTTGTATATACTCATCTACTGAAGGATATCCAACATAACCATTCATTAATTTTTCGAATTCTTGTTTCACTTTTTTCAATAAATGAGTTTGTTGCATAACTCCTCCACCTAAAACAATTACTTCAGGCGCTAAAATTAATGTTGTATTATAAATACATTGAGCAGCATAGTAAGCTTCAATATCCCAAATCGGATCAGTAGGCTCTAATTCAAATGCAGGACGACCAGCTTTTTCTTGTAAAGCAGGTCCAGCTGCTAAACCTTCTAAACAGTCAGAGTGGAAAGGACAAACACATTTAGCATTATCTTCCGGGTGACGTTTAACAATCATATGACCCATTTCTGGGAAGTTCATTCCACCTACAAATTCTCCGCGCTGGATAGCTCCACCACCAACACCGGTTCCAAATGTATAATATACTAAGCTTTCTAAATCTTTTCCGTGACCAAAATAATATTCGCCATAAGCTGCTGCATTCACATCTGTAGTCCAATTAATTGGAACATTTAAATGACGATTTAATTCACCAATGAAATCATAATTTTGCCATGCTAATTTTGGAGTAGAAGTAATGTATCCAAATGTAGCAGATTTTTTATTACTATCAATTGGTCCAAAAGCACCTACACCAACTGCTTCTAATTCTTGCTCATATTTTTTAAAAAATTCAAAAACTTTCGGTAAAGTTTCTTCTGGAGTTGTTGTTGGAATTGAAATTCTTTCTAAAACTTCCATATCATGATTTCCAATCGCACAAACAAATTTTGTACCACCAGCTTCGATACTACCTAATACCATATAAAATTCCTCCAATATATTGATAATTGTATTATATACAAAAAAAGACAAGTAAGCTAGCACTTACTTGCCAATGAATCGGGAATACAGGATTCGAACCTACGACCCCTTGGTCCCAAACCAAGTGCTCTA
>CALATC010000176.1 GCA_937891475.1 uncultured Granulicatella sp.
GTGGGAACCATGAAAGTTTAATGGAAAAACAAGGCGTGTACTATCAATTGTATACAGGGCAGCTTGATTTAGACTGATAAAATACGAAATAGACTTTGCTATATAGTAGCTAGGGACGCAAGCAGACCTTCGGTCTCATTGCTAAACTTCGAGCCTAAGGTCTCGAAGTTTCCCGTGATATAATCAGCAGTCGCTGATTATATCGCTTGAGCTACTATGCAAAGTCTTTTCTATTGGACGGATATTTATGAGAGTACGTTTTGAGAAATAGACTTTGCTTTATAGTAATAAACGACGGCAGCAGACCTGATGTAGTGACCCCAAAAAGTTAGACTTTTTTGAGACGACTTTAGTCGTCTCTTTTTTAATTTTTAAAATAAAATATATGAATAACCCCCTAGGGGCTTCGCGCCAATTTTTGGCGTTTTTTTCTCTATACTGAACAATGTATTCTATACTGTACAGGACTCATCCATCCCAATTTTTCTTTAATACGATCTTCATTATAATATTTAATAAATCGTTCAATTTCAGTTTTTAATTCTTCATAACTATAAAATATTCTGCCATAATAAACTTCTTGCTTAAGTAAGCTGAAAAAATTCTCCATTATAGAATTATCTAAGCAGGTTCCTTTTCTGGACATACTTTGAAATATTTGTCCATCCTTTAATCTAGAAGAATATTCTTTTAATTGATAAGCCCATCCTTGATCAGAATGAAAGGTTCTTCTATAGATACAATCTGATGTTATTTTTATTGTTCTGTCTAATACATCAAGAATATTTTTTACGGAAGGATGTTTTGTAATATTATAGCTTAAGATTTCATTGTTAAACATATCCATAAATGGATCTAAATACAATTTATGGAGTGTTCTATTTCCTCTTTCATCCACTTCATAATACTTGAATTCTGTTGTATCTGTTGTGATTTTTTGATGTGGAATAGAAGTATGAAATCTTCTTTTAATTCTATTAGGCGCAATAACTCCAATTGTACCTTGATAAGAATTATATTTTCTACTTTTACGTGTAAAGGATGTTACTTGTAGTTTTAGGTTTTGAATAATACGCTGAACTTTCTTTTTATTAATACAATATCCTTCATTACAAAGTGCTGCATGTATCCTTCTATAACCATAATCCTTATGCACACTACGAATTTCGAGGATTTTTTCTTCCATATCTTTATCTGGATTTTCTCTATCAAAACGTTTCTGCCAATACATAAAAGTTGATTTAGCCATACCTGCATACTCTAAAAGATCTTTTAATTTGTATTTTTCTCGGAGACTGTCAATGACTCTAGCCGTTCTCTCGTTCTTGCTTCGTCCTCTAAATTCAGTCTCCGCATTGCTTTTAAAAAGTCATTTTCCATCCTTAAGTGATAATTTTCTTCTTGTATTTTTTTGTATTCTTCTTCTGTTATTTTCTTTTGTTTTTTTGCTTTTGATGAACGTTTTTTATGATACTCCACTGTATATTCCCTACCTTCCTGAAGGTTTTTCAAAGCTTCCGGACCATCTTTTTTATACTTTTTAATCCATGACCCGATGACTCGATGATTTAGAATTCCATATTTTAACCCCAATTCACTATATGAAACATTTCCCTTCAAGTAAGATTCTACCACTAATAGTTTCAATTCAAAAGGGTATACACGTCCATTCTCTAAAAGTCTTAACCCTTCATTTCCAAATTTATTATAAAATTTTACCCAATAACCTATTTGTCTAGTTGATTTTAATCCATATTTTTTACTTAAAGTTTGATAACCACCTTCACCTCGAAGGTATGCTTCAACAACTTTCTTCTTAAATTCAAAGTCATATTTAGCCATAAAAATACCGACCTCCAAAAGTTAGATTTTTGGTCCAACTTTTTGGGGTCGGTACAGCGAGGCTGCTTGTGTCCTTAGCTACTTCAGGAAAGTCTAAATTACTATTTAACTTCTTCTGCTTCTTCTTTTTTAGCTGAGAAAGTATCTTGAACTTTACTTACAGTTTGAGAAACTTCTTCTTTTAAATTAGTCGCAGACTTTTTAACAGTATCTTTAAATTGAGAAGCTGAATCTTTTAAATTCACACGAATATCTTCTGTAGCATTTAAAGCTACTTCTGATAATTCAACTCCTTTTTCAATTGAAATATCTACATAGTCAGATAATTGTTCTTTCAATTCATCTGCTTTTACTGCTAAATCTTCACGTAATTCCTTACCTGATTTTGGTGCAAATAATAATGCAGTCGTTGCTGCTGCCACACTTCCGATAAATGCTCCTAAAAGAAATCCGCCTGTTTTTTTACCCATTTTTCTTCACTCCGTTCATTATTTTTTCTTTCTTGATAAAATCGCTTTTCCAACAGATAAAACCCCTAAAGTTCGAGCTGGTTTAATGCTTGATACTCTAGTCGCAAGGGAACGAGTTGAATGATTTACATCAGAAACTGTTAATCCTAAATCTCCAATAGCTGTAAATAATGGATCCGTTCTTTTTACTTTCCCATTAATGTCATCTACTAAAGCATTTGTTTTATTCAATAATCCCTCTACTTCAATAGATAAATTATCGACATCCCTTGTAATAATCTCAATAGAGTTGTTCACATGGTTTAATGTTTGATCAAATTTGCTTAAAATCGGATTCAATCTTAACACTAGAAACACTACTAAACCTAAAAATGAACATGCTGCAATTAAAGCAGCAACTTCTATTCCAGACATTTTGAACATCCCTCCTCAATTTCCGATATTATTAATCATAATACCATTATCATGCATAAAACGCTACTAAAAGTGATATAGTATTTTCTAAATTATTTTAATTATGATAAACTATATAAAAGAATCTAAGAAAGGAGGAAAACTCATGGATATTCGTTCAACTATACAAGGATTTTTCGAACAATATTGGCTTTCAATTCCATGGCAAATGATTTTATCTGAAATTTTATCGAAATTAATATCACTAGCTTTTCTATGGATTTTATTTCTTATCGGAAAGAAAGTATTACATAAAGTATTTCAAAAAACAGTTCTTTCATCGATTCGATTATCTTCACAAAGTGTTGCTCGCAAAAATACTTTAATGCGTTTATTAGAAAACTGTTTAGACTATTTACTTTACTTTGTTTTAATTTATTGGATTTTAGTGATTTTAGGAATTCCTATTACAAGTTTATTAGCTGGTGCAGGAATTGCTGGGGTTGCGATTGGTTTAGGGGCTCAAGGATTTTTGAGTGATGTTGTAAATGGATTCTTCATTTTACTGGAACGTCAATATGATGTTGGAGACATTGTCATTATTGGTGCTGTTTCTGGAACTGTTGCGAACGTTGGAGTTAGAACAACTCAAGTCCGTGGATTCGATGGTACTCTTCATTTTATTCCAAATCGAAGTATCTCTGTCGTAAGTAATCAGTCTAGAGGTGATATGAGAGCCTTAATTGAAATTCCACTTTTTAGCGACGCTGACCTAACGGTTGTATACGATACGGTTGATCAAGTCAATACAAAGAACGCTTCGCAATATCCAGAAATTGTAAAAGGACCAATTATTATCGGACCTCAAACTCTTCCAAATGGACAATTTGTTTTTAGAATTAGTATTTTCACTAAAAATGGAAAACAACATATGATTTATAATCAATTTTTAAAACTTTATCAAGAAGCATTAATTGAAGCCGGTATTTCTCTTCCAACAAGTAATACGGCACTAAATATTCCTAGTAAATAAAAATGTTACTCCCGTAAAAAGGAGTAACATTTTATTATTTTTCCACTAATTCATAGTTATGATTTAATTCATGAACCATATAATTCACACGTTTTAATACTTCTTTTCTTGTCACAATTCCCACAAATTCTTTTTCATCATTAGTAATACATAAGAAACTATGATCGACTAATGCATTCAAGACATCTTCAATTTCTGTTTCAAATGTAATCGTTGGAAAATTTGTTTCCATAGCTTCTTTTACTTGAAAATCATGTAATTGACTTAAATCAATTTCTTCTAATGTGGCAACTTGATTTAAAATCATCGCTAAAGAAATTAATCCTGTTAATTTATTTTGACGATTGACAACTGGAATTAAAGAGTAACGTACATGAGTTAAGACTAACATGGCATGATCTAATGTATGATCCTCTTCTAAAATCGCTACTTTATCTGCCGCAATAAATAATTTATCCTTTTCTTCTAGTAATAAGTTTTGTACTACCTGATTAATCATGAATAAATCCTCTTTCTGCATCTAACTGATACTCATAATGAAGTCCCTCTAATGGTTGATGCTTCATATCAAAATATTGTAATTCAATTTCTGATTCTGAATGAATTGTTAAAACAGCATAAGTTGGAGTCATCGCAAAATGTCCTCTTGGATAAGAAACACTTCCTGAATTAATACATAATACTCCGTCATATGTTTCCTCATATAGTTTATGCGTATGACCATAAAAAGCTACTTGAGCTCCTTGTTCTTTTGCGAATTTCGCTAAGCGATACACCCCACTATTTACTGCTTGCATATGACCATGCGTTACTAAAAATCGAATTCCTTTTACTTCTAATACAGCTACTTCCGGATAATTTGTATCATAATCACAATTTCCCGTTACTCGAAGACAGCCTTGAAAAACTTCATCTTCATAAGGAAATTCTGAATCCCCACAATGAATAAATTGCACTTCAGGATCTGATTGATAGTGTTCAAATACTTTTTGTAATGCCATCTTTTGCCCATGGTTATCACTCATAATAATAATTTTCATACATTCACCTCTTACTAACGATTCACTAGTGCTAGCCATTCTTCCCATTGTTCCACTAATAAGTTCACAGCTTTTGCACGGTGGCTGATTTGATTTTTTTCTTCACGAGATAATTGCCCAAATGTTTTTTGAATTTCTGGGACGAAGAATAATGGATCATATCCAAATCCTCCTTCTCCTGAAGGAAATTTCGCAATTTCTCCATCACAAATCCCTTCAACGACTAAAGATTCATGATTAGGAGCAGCCATCACTAAACAACAATGGAAATGTGCACTTCTTTTATCAGAAGGTAATTCTCCTAATTCAGCTAATAATTTTGCATTATTGGCAGCATCACTTTTTTGATTTCCAGCATATCTTGCGGAATAAACACCAGGTTGTCCCTCTAATGCATCCACACATAATCCAGAATCATCTGCTAATACAATTTTTTGTAGTCTTTCTGCAATAGTTTCTGCTTTTAAACGGGCATTTTCTTCAAATGTATGACCTGTTTCTGCTACATCTTCCAATTCTGGAAAATCTAATAATGTTTTAACGCTATATCCTTTTGGTTCAAAAATACTAGCAAATTCCTTTGCTTTACCAGCATTTTTCGTAGCAATAACTAATTCTTTTTGAGACATATTTTCCTCCATATAAGGTTCTAAACTTACTTTCTCAACTATTAATGGACTTCTATTCAACCAATTTTCTGCAATTTCTTTAAATAAAATAGGCGAACCAGTTGTATAGATTTCTAAGGTTGGAGAAGGATTCGTTTCATAATTTTCTGCTAAATGATTAAAATCTAATAACGCACTTACAGTCGACACAGTTTCTGCACCTGAATCGATTAATGTAACTTGAGGACCCACAACTGCTTGGATTCTTTGTTTTAATAAAGGATAATGAGTACATCCTAATATTAAAGTATCAAATTCTTTTCCCATTAAAGGTTGTAATGTTTGTGCGATCACTTTTTTAGCAATTGGAGAATCCGTCTGATTACTTTCTACTAAAGGAACAAATTTTGGACATTCTAAACTTGTCACCATTAATTGATGATTTTTCTTTTGTAGTGTTTTGCGATATACATCACTTTGAATCGTTGCATGAGTTCCTAATACTGCAATTTTCTGTGTTTTTGTTTGTTTAATCGCTGCTAAACTTCCTGGCTGAATCACGCCCACTACTGGTATGTCTAATGTTTCTTGTAATTCTTCTAAGATCACCGCTGTTGCTGTATTGCAGGCAATCACAATCATCTTTACATCTTTTTTAAGGAGAAATTGAACCATTTCTTTTGTAAATTTTCTAATTTCTTCAACTGTTCGATTTCCATATGGGCATCTTGCAGAATCTCCTAAAAAAATCATTGATTCATGAGGTAATTGTTTCAAGGCTTCTTTTAAAACCGTCAATCCTCCTACACCCGAATCAATGAATCCTATTGCTTTCGACATGTTGTTCACTCTTTCTTCTTTTCTCTTGATTCATTATACCATGGATTGTTCAATTTTGTAGGAAAAGCCTATTTTTCTTAAATTTCTCATAATAAATAAAACATGTTAGCAAAAACTACTAACATGTTTTATCATTAAATAACTGAAACTGTAATCTTACTTTGATGTTTATATACAACAAGGAAGAAAAAGAGGAGCATTACCCCACAAACAATAAAAGTTCCCAAAATTGGAAATTGAAAATAATAATATAAAAGTGTAAATACGATTACGTAAAAATTCGGTATCAATATTGAAATCAAAAAGAATGTTCCCGCAAATGGATAAATTAAAAAGAATAAAATTATAATCATCTTTTTAGATGTAAACTTATTAACAATAAAGAATAAAATAGTCCATCCTAAATAATCTGCAAATAGTTTTAGTATCATTGCACTTAAAGGAAATTCTCTAAAAGGAGGAAACATTGAGCTAAACGATATACGAACTAGTCCCCAAATCCAATCTATCTTTATAAAATTTAAAACAAAAACACTAATCAATACATATACACTAATAATCAACAATTCATTCACAATAATTTGTTTTCGAGTTAACCCTGCTAATGTACTCAATTGAAATTGAGAAATACATTTTAAAAATATACTCACTATGATACCAATCATAAGGATGATATTTCCTTCTATAGTAGGTCTAAAATTATCCGAATAGTAAATCGAGAAATCTGGAAGAATCCAATTTCTTAAGAAATTAAAAATCGGAAATAGAGAAAGTACCGCACTTAAAGCGGCAAAAAATAGTAAAGTAATTCCAATAACTTTTAACCGTTCTAATAAAAACATCTTCAACAATCTTATTTGTAAATTTGACATTATTCTCTCCTCTTGCTTTTAAAATATCGTTCATTCTTCCTTAAATTCTCTTGGTTCATTATACCATGGATTGTTTGATTATGTAGGAAAAACATGTTAGCAATAACTACTAACATGTTTTTTCGTTAAACATCTGAAACTGTACTCTTACTTTCATGTTTATAAATTGCAAGTAGGAATAAAATCGTCATCAGTCCACAAAGAATGACATTTCCAATAAATAGATTTTGAATATAGAAATTATAGCTCGCTATTAAGAAGCTTAATAAATTCGGAATCGATGTCACAATCATGACAAGCAGTCCAACGATTGGATACATTAAAAATATCATAAACACAAATGCTTTTTTCGATGTAAACTTATTCATTACAAAGAAGAAAGTTGTCACTCCCATAAAAGTTGCAAACAAGCTAAGAAAAATGGCGATCATTCCTGTCCAAGAATTTAAACCAAACTGTATCATCTCAGGGCTAAAATAAATATGAACCGATCCGATTGTCCAATTAATCTTTAAAACGGAAGCAATCAAAAAGATGATTACAGCGATTAGTACATTGATACTATTCAACAACAATTCATTCATAATAATTTTCTTTCGAGTTAACCCTGCCATCGTACTCAATTGAAATTGAGGGATACATTTTAAAAATATGCTGAATATCATCGCAAACGTGATCAATGTACTTCCCTCAAACTCAAACTCAAACACAAAAGTTTCCATACGAGGAATCAGTGAAAAAATAACAACTATACCGCTAAAGAATAAAAATGAAAATCCCATCACTTTTAAACGTTCAATAAAAAATAACTTTAATAGCCTTTTTTGTAAATTTGACATGACGAGCACCTCTACATTCCTACACCGACTTCTTTACTTTCATGATGACGAATCACTACGTACAATAGTAAAACACAAATAGCAATCATCATATAACTAAGTGGGATATTGTATTGAATCATTCTATCTAGGAAATTATTCACTACTTCTGAACGAGCAAATATTCCAAAAAGTGCAAATATTCCCCCTAAACTTGTTGCAGTAACGATTAACACAATCTTTTGATTGTTAAACTTATTTAGAATAAACCCTATAATTGATGAGAATAAAAACATCATTAGTAACCACCCCCATAAAGAAAGAGTTCCTAAAACAAAGTCATTTTCTAAATCAGTCCATTGAATTAATTTAATTCCCACTGAAGCTGCTTTACTAGCTAATACATAAAAGAAAATATTTTTGAGTGTTAATAATGTTGTCATAATAACTCCCATATAAATCGGAAATTGATATTGTTCTCTTCTTGTAAAACTCAATTGATTCATTATTCTAAAATCAGCAACTGAAAAAGCTATTCCTAATAAAGTAATTGCTAAAAAACTTATGGCAGGTAAATTAATTGTAAATGAAAATCCCTCTGATCGATCGATAAAGTTTAAAACATTAATCACACCCAAATAAGAACCTAGACCAATGAATAAAATACGTAAATAATCCAAAATTTGAATTTTTAATAATTGATAAAATCTAGACATCTTATTCACCTTCCTTGCGTGTTAGCTGAATAAAGTACTCTTGTAATGTTAAGCGACGAACAGAATAATCAGCTGTTTCTTGAGGAACTTGTTGTGAAATGATAACAGCTTGTAATTGATTTCCAACTTCCTCTTGATGAATAATCGTTTGATTTGCGATCAACTCACTCACAACTGCTTTTGATCCAGTTACTAAATAAGCATGTTGTAAAATTTCTTCAACACTTGATTGTTGGAAAGTCACCCCATCACGAATTACAATTACTTCTTCTAATAAGTAAGAGATTTCTTCGATTAAATGAGTTGCAATGACAAAAGTTCTTGGTCGACGAGCATACGCTTCTAATAATTTTTTATTAAATAATTGACGATGGTTGGCATCTAATCCTAAAACTGGTTCATCTAAAAATACATAGGATACAGGTACACTGAGTGCTAATGTTAATTTTACAATACTCTTATATCCTGTAGATAATTCAACTAATTTCTTTTTCTCATCAACTCCGAATACTTTCATACATTCTTCGGCAAACTCTGTATCAAATTCTGGATAAATTTCTTGGAAAACTTTGACAATCTTTTTCACTTTCCAATCAATTGGAAACCAATTTTCAGGACTTGATAAGTAAATGTCACTCATTGCTTCTGGTGTTGTCCATAATGGCTGATTCTCTAATAAAATTTCTCCTGAATTTTTTTCAATTCGGTGAGCGATCATATTTAAAACAGTACTTTTTCCAGCACCATTTCTTCCTAGTAAGCCATAGATGCTTTCTGGTTGTAATGTAAAACTCACATCTTTTACTGCAAGATTTTTTTTATATTTTTTTGATAAATTTCTAACTTCTAAAGCCATTTCTTTCACTCCCTTATCGAGCCATTTCTTTTTCAATCATTGATAAAAGTTCCTGACTACTAATTCCTAATGTTTGTGCTTCTTGAACGATGGTTGGAATCGTTAATTCCAAAAATTCTTTTTGTCGTTTTGTTTGGATAATATGCATTGCACCTACGCTAACATAAGTTCCTAATCCTCTACGTTTTTCTAAAATATCTTGTGCAACCAATAAATTCATCCCCTTTAATACTGTTGCTGGATTAATTTGATAACTCGTGGATATCTCTGTTGTTGAAGGAACTTGATCCCCTTCTTGGTAAGTTCCTCTAAAAATTTCTAATTCTAGTTGATAAGCCACTTGTTGAAATAATGGCAAGTCACTTTGAAAATCAAATTTCATTCCTCTCTTCCTTTCTATAAAATCAAACACTTTACCGGTTAACTACTTGTGTAACTAACTATAATCCTTTTATTTCCTTTTGTCAACTAGTTAGAAAATATTTTTTTATGTCCTTTTACGAAATTTAAGAAGAAAAAATTTCTTTACTACATTAACCAGGCTCGAATTTTAGCCTTGAGACTCGCTTTGCGAGGCTGCTGGCGACCTTGTAGCCAAAAGGAATTTTTTCTTTTTGAATTTTATATACGAAAAACCCCTGTCCGTGATTTCTCACCGACAGGGGTCAATAGAAAAGTCATTTTCTTATAAATATTGTTCTAACAATTCTTCTAATTGTTCTTTAGAATGGTAGCCAATAACTTTATTCACTACTTCGCCATCTTTCTTAACAAGTAAAGTTGGAATACTCATTACTCCAAATTGACGAGCAGTATTAGGATTTTCATCAACATCTACTTTTGCAAAAGTTACTTTATCTCCCAATTCTTCGTCTAATGCATCGATAACTGGAGCTTGCATACGACATGGTCCACACCAAGGTGCCCAAAAGTCTACTAACACAACTCCTTCATTTGTTTTTTCTACAAAATTGCTATCATTTAATGATTGTACCATTAAAATCACCCTTTCTTCTCACTTGTAACCATAGTATAACAAGCCTCATTCCATTTACAAAATATTCTGCTCACGAAATATCATCCTATGCTAGATCTGAAAAGTCACTTTCTCACTATTTAAATAAAACTACCGTAGCCCCATTTCCACCCATATTCATTGGAGCAAATTCATAAGAAGCCACACTGCGATGTTTCTTCAAAGTCTTATGAACCCCTTGTTGAATCGCACCTGTACCACGACCATGAATAATCGTTACACGAGGATAACCGGCTAATAAAGCTGCATCTAAGAACAATTCTAAATCCTTAATCGCTTCTTCATAACGTTTCCCACGTAGATCCAATTCCGTTGAAACATGACTCGAACGATGGCTCTTCACAATGACTTGAGTTGGTTTACTTGGTTCTTCTTCAATACTAATCAAGTCTTCAACCGGCAATTTCATCTTAATAATGCCCATTTGAACAACCCATTCTTGATCGGAAATTTTTTCAACTAATGTTCCTCTTTGTCCAAAACTTGTGACTTCTACACTTTGTCCTGGGCGCAATGATTTCTTAGCTTTTTCACGTTTCAATACTTTATTTTTCTTCAACGCTTGTTCATGTTTTAAATCTGTTAAAGCTGTTTTCTTCTCAATCAATTCGTGTTCTTTGACAACTGTTTCCTTACTCTTCAATTGCATTGCACGAATATCTGACAAGATTTTTTCGGCATCTTCTTGACTTTGAGATACTAATTCATTAGCTTTTTCTTTTGCTTGTTCAATGAGTCGAGCTTTATTTTCCTTGAAGTTTTCTGTTTCAAGTTTCAATGCTTCTAATAATTGAGAACTTTCTTTCAATTGTTGTTGAATGACTGATTTTTCTTGGTCTACTATACGACGTTTTCTTTCTAAATCAGAAATCATTTCATTCAATTCTTGGCTTTCAACTGAAATAAATTGTCGTGCTTGTTCAATCACAACTTTTGGAAGTCCAAGTCTAGCAGAAATATCAAAGGCATTACTACGACCTGGAACGCCTAATAAGAATCGATACGTTGGTTGCAGTGTATCACTATCAAACTCCATACTTGCATTAATTGTTCCCACTCGATTATATCCATAGACTTTTAACTCAGGATAGTGAGTCGTTGCAATCACATAACTTTGTTTTGTCCCAATATAATCTAAAATTGCAATTGCTAATGAAGCTCCTTCTTGTGGGTCAGTACCTGAACCAATTTCATCCATTAGCACTAAACTTTTCTCATCAATTTTATGTAAAATTGAAACGATATTCGACATATGAGATGAGAATGTACTCAAGTTTTGTTCAATCGATTGTTCATCCCCAATATCTGCAAAAATTTGAGTGAAGACTCCTACACGGCTATCCGGTAACGCTGGAATATATAATCCCATTTGAGCCATTAATTGAATAATCCCAATTGTTTTTAAAAGAATCGTTTTACCACCCGTATTCGGTCCAGTAATGACAATTGACTGATATTCTTGTCCTAAAATAATATCATTCGCAACTACTGATTTTGGAGAAATGAGTGGATGTCTTGCTTGCCAAATGGCAACATGGTTTTCTTCATCAATAATCGGCTCATTCGCTTTTATTTGTTTAGCATAGAGCGCTTTTGCATTTGCTATATCTAAACGAGATAATACATAGTGATTTTGTGTTAATGAAGGTGTGTGAGGCATTAATTTTTCTGATAATTCCAGTAAAATGCGTTCGACTTCTTTCTTCTCTTGTAATTGATAATCACGTAATTTATTATTCAAGTTTACAATCGCTTGTGGTTCCATAAATAATGTTTGACCAGTTGCACTTTGGTCATGCACTATTCCACCAAAAGTTGATTTGTATTCAGCTTTAACAGGAACAACATAGCGATCATTACGAATTGTAATTAAAGAGTCTGTTAAATATTTGGCATATTTTCCTGTGACATATGTATCCAATTGCCCTTTAATTTCTTGTTCAGTTCTAGAAATTCCTTGACGAATTCCTTTTAAAGCAACAGATGCATCATCTAATACATACCCATCTTCACGAATCGATAATTGTAATTGTTTCGAAATTTCTGGTAAATATTCTAATTTTTCTACTAATTGTGGCAATCGATCTAATACAATGTCTTCTTCCTTCACTTTTTCAAAAAAAGTTGCCACTTGATTTGTAGTTTGTAATACTTTTAAGATTTCACTTAATTCTCTTCCATTTAAACCTGCTTCTACTTCTAATCGTTTAATAGAAACACTAATATCTTCTAATTTAGGAATCGGAATTCCTTGTTTTAATCGTAAAATTGTGACAGCATCTCTTGTTTCTTCAATTTTGTGTCGAATTTTTTTAGCATTTGTTTCAATGGGTAATTGAAGAATCATTGTTTTTGCTTTTTGAGTATTTGCAAATTCTCTGACAGCATGTCGAATTTTATGAAATTCTAAAATATCTTCAATTTTCTGATTCATGCTTTCTCCTCCTTTAGACAGAAAAAAAGTGAAAAATAAATATTATTTTCCATTCTTATAGATTTTACTATTTTTCATTGAATGGATTTCTAATCACAGATTATGAAAATAACCACATTTTTATAATTCCTGAGAAAAATGGAGTATTTGTCACAATCCAATTCGCTAGAGAATGTCCTTCAAAAATCTTTTGTACTGAATCCGTAGGAATCATCGCTACTAAATATAATACAAAGAAAATTGCTACATAGTGGAAAACAAATCCTAAAATCGCTCCCCCTAATGTATTAAATTGTTTAATAATAGGTAATTTGGTCATTTCTTTAATCACCGTTGTAATTAAACGAACAATCGCCCAATTCACAACCATAATGACAATAAATGAGAATAAATAATAAAATGATTGATCCATTCCCAAAGCTTGTCCATCTGAAAAAATGGCTAAATGTGTGCCAGGAATATAAGATGGGAAAGGTACATACATTTCAATCATTTTAGAAAATGCTCGATAACCAAATACTGCAATAAATGTTGATAGAATATATCCAACAAGATGAAGGATTTGTAAAGCCAAACCTCTTCTAGCACCTGTATAAATTCCTAATAATAAAAATATAACAATTCCAATCGTTACCATTTACGACCTACTTTCTCCATAAATCTTCTTGTTCTGCAAATTGTTTTTCAAATTGTTCCTTACGTTCTAGAGCAATACTTTGACGTTTACTACCTCTATGATGTGGAACATTTTTCTTCAATTGTTGATTTTCTTCTTCTAACATCATTACTTGTTCTTGTTTTTCTAATTGTAAACTCACTGCATTAATGGCTAGTAAAATGGCTTTTTCTTCATTAGAACATTCTTTAGCAACTTCACTGAGTTCATTCCACTGTTCATTTAATAATTTAATGACGCTATGCATATGCTGATGAGATTTTGTACCTAAAATGGTATAAGTCTTTCCAGCAATGTTTGCACGATAACGCTGTTTCTTTTGAGACACAACTTTCATCCTTTCATTCGTTATCATATTATGTTAAGTGTACCATTTTTT
The DNA here is from genome assembly GCA_937891475.1 of uncultured Granulicatella sp. Next base: position 14,014 of record CALATC010000176.1, read on the forward strand.
CACCAAAAAAACACGTAAAATGGGAGTTTAAAACAAAAAAGAAGCCTCTCGGCTTCTTTTTTTACTTTAGAAGAATAAACTATTATTTTTTTCTGATTGATAACTATCACGTACACGTTGTGCAGACCCAGGATCTACTTGATTCAATGCTTTTTCGATAATTGCTAATGATTCTTCATAACGATAGAAATGATTAAATTGTTCTAAAGATTGTTGAATCGCTGTATCAATTTCAGGATGTTCTAAACGATAACGATTGGCTTGTTGAATCATGTACTCTGTTAATTGAGCATTATCCACTATTTCTTCCGTCATAATATCTAATTTTTCAACATCATCTTCAATTGTTTGATTTAATCCTGTAATTTCAGTCATATCTAATTTTACACGATTCATTAATTGAGATAATTGTTCGATACGAGAACTTGTTGCAAAGAATAATTCTAAATATTCTTTTGGTAAACCTGGTAAATGATATTTTTCAATCGTACGTTTCATATTACGTAAATCTAATTCAAATACATCTAAGCCATCACGAATACTCTTTTCTTGTTGACTTAAATCATTCAATGTATTTACTAATGCTAATTGATTTTCATCAATTTCTTTTAAAGTATTTAATACAATTTCATAATGTTCTTTCACAATTGAATAAGGAACTTGTTGATTTTGTAATGCTTTACTGTAGTAAGCAACAGCCTCTTGTTCTTTTTCTAATTGTTTAGCAAACTCTTGAACACGATTAAATTCATTATTCGCTAATACAAAGTTTTGAGCTACACGATCGACTTCAATATTTACATAACGGTTGCTTTGTAATACTTGATTTAATTTTCTCTCTACTTGAGTACGATTTCTCTTCACAAATGCTTTTGCTTCATATTCAGTTTCCATCACTAAATATAATTGATCAATTTCACGTGCAACTTTGTCTAATTGTTGACGAGCTTCTTCTAATTCAGTTGCTCTAATATGTTCTCTTGCAACAGCAATAATTTCTTCAATTTTTTGAATTTCAGCAGGAATAGAAATTTTAGGGAATTGATAGTGTTCTTCTACCATTTTTTGATAGCCTTCTTTTAAATCAGCTACTTGGTCTTCGTATTCTTCTTCGATTTCTTTTAAGTATTTAGGAACTTCTTCAACAATTTGTTCGAAATCTTGCATTTCAGTTTCAATTCGTCCTAAAACTTCTTTAGCTTCTAAGTGGTCGCCTTCATTTGTTAAAGTATTGAATTTTGTAAAATCTAATTCTAAATAAGATAAACGTTTTTCTAATGACTCTAACGCTTCACCAAATGAGAAACTATGTGCTAATAAATCCTTACGCATACTTGCATAACGTTCTTGCAATACTTCTAGTTCTTCACGGTTTTTCTTTTCGCTATCTAATAATTTTTGTAATGCAGTGTAAATTTTATCTACTTCTGCTTTTGTTTCTTCAATTAATTGACTAGCTTGATTTGAAATTTGAGAACCTTTTACAAAATTCAAACGTTGAGTATATTGTTCCGCACTCACTAAGGCTGCTTCGATTTCTGGGAAGCGGAAACGAGTAATGGTTTGCCATGTTGCTTGCCATGTTTCATACGTGCGTTTTGTTTGTCCTGTTAAATTCAGATTTTTTAACGTAAATAAAATATCTGCAATTGGTACAGTCATTAATTTTTGTTTTTTAACTCCTAACTCTTCGATAATTTTACTTTGTTTTTGACTTAAGTAATGTGCTACTCCGTAACCAATGGCCCCTAATACCACGATTACAAGTAAGAAATATAAAAATCCCATATCTCTTCCTCCAAAATTTATTTATCTACATATTAATTTACATACAGGATTAGTATATCACGTTTGTATACTCTATAGCAAAATTTTTTTCGAAAAAAAAGGACCAAAATCCGCATTTTATAGCGAAAATTTAGTCCTTTAAAAAGTTTCTTTGATTTCTTATTTAATTAGTTCATAGATTGCTTCTGCATAAATAGCAGCTGAACGGAATAAATCATCTAATGCAAAGAATTCATTTGCTTGGTGCATTGTATCAATTGAATCTGGGAATAAAGCACCATACGCTACTCCACGTTCAAAAATACGACCATAAGTTCCTCCACCAATAGATTGTTCATGAGCTGGAAGGCCTGTTTGTTTTGCATATACGTCTAATAATGTTGCTACCAATGGGTCTTCAGGTGAAACATAGTGAGGCACTTGAGATTTACCAGCAGAAACAGTTAATCCATAGTTTGAAGATACTTCATTTGCTTTTGTTTCAACTGTTTTAGCATCAATGCCACGTGGGTAACGGAAGTTAACGACTAATTTTCCTCCTACTTTAGGGGTAAATGTTAAAATACCTGCGTTTGCTGTTAATGGTCCCATTACTGAATCTTCAAATGCCACATTTAATTTTGCACCATCAGTATCTAAGTGTAGCACATCTGCAGCAAATGATAAGAAGTTTTTCGCTTGTCCTGCAAAATCATATTGATTTAAGAATGATGCTAAATAAGTAGCGGCATTAATTCCTGCTTGAGGAGTTGAACCATGAGCTGATTTACCAACTACATCTAATACAACAACACCTTCATTCACTGAAGCTGTTCCTTCTACTGGATTTGCAGCAATATAAGCATCAAACGCTGCTACAAATTCTGAAGAATTTGGTACAACTACTTCTGCTTTTGCATCTTGAGGTACCATATTTTCTCTTAATCCAGAATGAAAGTTTTTCAATTGGTATTCTCCTGTGCTTTCTCCTGCAGCTAATTCAAAATGTAAAGATAAAATTCCTTTTTCTCCGTTAATAATTGGGAATTCAGCATCTGGTGAAAAACCAAAATCAGGCATTTCTTCTGTTTGGAAGTAACGATCCATACATTTCCAACCAGATTCTTCATCTGTACCAATAATGAAACGAACACGTTTTGAAACTGGTAAGCCTAATTCTTTAATAATTTTTAGTGCATAATATGCTGCCATACTCGGTCCTTTATCATCACTTGAACCACGAGCATAAATACGGTCATTAATAATTTGTGGTTCAAATGGGTCTGTTTCCCAACCTGTTCCAACAGGAACAACGTCCACATGTCCTAATACTCCTAATGTTTCTTTATAATCAGGATTTGGAGCAAATTCAATATGACCTGCTAAATTTCCAACCATTTTTATTGTAAATCCATCACGTTCCCCAATTGCTAAAAAGGCTTCTAAAGCTTTTTTAGGACCAGGACCTACTGGTGCATCCTCACTTGCTTTTGAATCATCACGAACACTATCAATACGTAATAAATCAAATAAATCTTTTAATAAGTCTTCTTTACGACTTTCAACTTCTTTTTTCCAATCAATTGTCATATTATCGCTCCTTTACGAAATTCATTAGGTTTATCTTATCATTTTTCCATATATTTTGCTAGAAGAGATAACTAAAAAAGGAATAAGAAACATTCATTTCTTACTCCTCTATTCATTATAATTCTACATTAAATATTTTTAAGGCTTCTAATTCTGAATCATTTAAATTACGAAACTCTCCAAGTTTTAAGGACTCCTCTAAGCGTAATGGCCCCATACTAATTCGTTGTAAATCTACGACCGTTTTACCACAAGCTTTCACCATACGTTTGACTTGATGAAATTTACCTTCTTTTATTTTAATTTGAACGACTGAAGTTTGACGACTTTCATCCAAGGAAAGAATCTCTAAATGAGCAGGCATACATTCATAACCATCATCCAATGTAATTCCCTTTTCAAAAGAAACTTGATCCTCTTCTGTCATGATTCCTTCAACTTTAGCAACATATATTTTTTCTACATGTTTTTTAGGAGACAACATTGCATGACTCAAAGCTCCATTATTCGTTAATAATAGAAATCCATGCGTATCAATATCCAGTCTTCCTACAGGAAAGACTCCACGTTTCTGTGCTAATTCACCAATTAAGTCCAACACAGTTGCATGTTTCGTATCCTCTGTTGCCGAAATAACGCCTTTTGGCTTATTCATCACATAGTACAAATATTTTTCATAATAGACTCTTTCGTCATCTAAATAGATTTCATCTAGTTTTTCATCAATTTGTACTTTTCCATTCGTTACAATCTCTTGATTTTTTCGAACACGCTTTTGTTTTAAAATTAATTTTACTTGAGAACGTGTTGCTATTCCAGAATCGGCTAAAAACTTATCTAGTCTCACTGAACCTACTCCTTCATTTTTAGTTTTCTACGAATCGCAACCATTCTTTGTCCTAATAATTCATCCGCTAATCTTGTATACAAACTCATCAATCCATAAACAATCATTCCAACAAAACCAACAATCGCAACAGCAATCATCGCCATTAATTTTCCATCAATATTAATAATTTGTTTTAATCCTAGTAGCGTTAAGGAACTAACAATCATCATAACAAATGAAATTCCCACTACTTTTGCTAATTGAATAGCTACTTTTTTAAGATTAAATAAGGTTTGATAATATAAGTGATAGCCCATATAAACGGTTGCTAAAATAAACCCAAGACTTGTTGCCCATAATGGTCCTGCACCTTCAAAGAAGTATATCATCATTGGTTGCCATAACATTTTTACTAATAACGCAATTACTAATGCTTTAATCGCAATCATATGTTGCTCCATCGATTGTTGAATCGAAGTAAAGACTGTAAAGGCCCCCATAAAAATACATAGAACACAAGAAACCATTAGTAAATACGTTCCATCTTTACTTGGTGAATAAAACACATTATAAATTGGTTCTGCTACTACTGCCATTCCAACAGAAGCTGGAATCATAATAAAGGAATATAAACCAATATTTTCTTCGATTACATTTTTCACTTCTGCATGATTTTTCACTGAATAATGCGAAGCTAATAATGGTAATGCCGCAGTTGAAATACTAATGGCAAGAGATAAAATAATCATAATAATTTTATTGGCATTAAATCCAAAAATCGTTAATAATTCTTTACTTTGTTCAAAATTCAAATGAGTAAATGTCATAGCTAGTGGTTGGAAAGTTTCTTGATCCAAAATACTAATTAGCTGAATACTTGAAGTCACAATGACAAATGGTAAAGCTTCACGAATCACTTCAAAGACAATACGACCAAAACTCATATTACGAGCAGGACGCCCTTCACTCATTAATTGCTTCATTCCTGGCATATCTTTCCACATTTTATACCCTAAATACACAAATGCAACGACTGCCCCTACAAATGCAGCAAATGTTGAATGAGCAACTGCTACAGCATAACTGCCACCGAATAATTTCATCACGATGAACGTTAAGAGTAACATATAAATAATACGCACGATTTGTTCCCATAACTGAGATTTAGCAGAAGGTGCCATATCACTATACCCTTGATAATATCCTCTTAATAAACTTAATGGAGGAATAATCACTACTGCTGGAACAAGCGAACGAATGACTAAAATACTATCTTGAATTTCTTGAGCAGAACCCCCTTTTGCAAAATAAGGAGCTGTTACAAACATGACAATCGCACTGACAATCCCTGTTGCGGTCATAAATAACATTCCGCCTTTAAAAATATTCCAACTTGTTTCGTAATCTTTTCTCGATTGATTATCCGCCACAATTTTTGAAATAGCTACTGGAATCCCAGCCGTTGAAATTTGTAATACTAATGCATAAATATTGTATGCAATGAAATATAAGAAGTTTGCATCATCCCTTTGCGTTGCAAACATTGCTCCCCATGGAATAATGTATAAAGCTCCTAGTAATCTAGAAACCATACTACCTATCGTTAGCCAGGAAGATCCTTCTAATAATACTTCTTTTGAATCTCTTTGCATACGGATTTTATCGCTTAATCCAATTGATTTTTTACTGTTCCGTATCATAATATCCTACTTTCATGAAAAGTTTTTCTATTCCTAAGCGTACAATATTTTTTGGCTATTGTAAAATAAAAAATAGAATGACAGTTTCAGCATTTTTTCTACTGAAAATGTCACTCTACCTCTACAAAGACTTTTCATAGTAGTATTGGTGATAAAAGCCAAGGTTGGCTTTTATCACTGGAAAATTTGAGACCCTAGGCTCAAATTTTAGGCATGAGACCGCAGGTCTGCTACCGTCCATTACTACTATAATCAGAAAAGTCTTTAAAATATAATATTAAGGCTGGACTAAATGATGCTTAAATGCATATATCGTTGCTTGTGTACGGTCTTCTACTTGCAACTTCGATAAAATATTCGAAACATGCGTTTTTACCGTTTTTAAAGTAATAAAACATTCATCCGCAATTTCTTGGTTCGATTTCCCTTGCGCAATCAATAAAAGCACTTCTTTTTCACGACTCGTTAATTCTTCAAACAAACGAAATTCTTCTTCTACTTCATGACGATGTTCTAACTTCTCACTTACTTCTTTTTCAAATACTCCTTCTCCACGATAAGTATCACGAATCGCTTGAGCAATTTCAGAAGCAGACGAAGTTTTTAGTAAATAACTTTTTGCCCCAGCACTAATAGCTGGATAAACTTTTTCATCATCAATAAAACTTGTCACAATAATAATTTTAGCTTCTTTCCATTTAGATAAAATTTCTTTTGTCGCTTCAATTCCATCCATCACAGGCATTACTAAATCCATTAAAATAATATCTGGTTTTAATTCTAGTGCTTTTTCAACACCGATTTTCCCATTTTCTGCTTGAGCTATTACTTCAATATCTTCTTGAACAGATAAATAGGCTGATACACCTAATCGAACCATTTCATGGTCATCTACTAATAGAACTTTAATCATTCAACTACTCCTTCTCCTGCTTTTGAGGAATTTTAATTTCAATAATCGTTCCTTGATTGGCAATACTTATGATTTTGCATTGCCCTCCCATTCCTGCAACACGTTCTTCAATATTTTTCAAACCATAACTACCTGCTTTTGAAACACTTGTATCAAATCCAATTCCATCATCGACTAGTTTTAAAATAATATAATCATCCTTTTGTTTTAAAAAGACTTCTAATTGTTTGGCTTTTGCATGTCGTAATGTATTTGACACCAATTCTTGTACAATTCTAAAAAGATGATCTTCAAAAGTACTAGGTAGTGTCACTTCATCTAATTCCCAATGAAGTGATAATTGTACTTTTGTCGTTAATTCTTTTAATAAGCTTTCAATTCCTTGAACTAATGTTTTATTTTCAAGTGAAATCGGACGTAAGTGTAATAATAAAGCTCTCATTTCTGATTGAGAATCATTAATCACTTTCTCTACTAATGCTAATTGTTGCTGAATTACTGGAGACAATTGATCTTTTTGCTCATTCATAGCTGATAGCATCATCATCGCAGCAAACAATTGTTGGCTTACTGAATCGTGTAACTCACGAGCAATGCGATGTCTTTCCAATTCAATAATTTCTTCTTTCGTTTCTTCTCCAATATATTCTGGTCTTGAAGAAATTTGTTGAAGATTTTGAACCAGTTGTTCCTGCATTTCTGCTATTTTAGCAGTTTCTTGGAAAAATGTATCCAAACGAATCATTAATAAAGGACGATACCAAATTTCATCCACTGATTTTTTCACATTTGAAAATTGCTGATTTCTAATTGCTTCTAATTGATTATAAATAACAGAATCTGTTAATCGTTGTAAGAAAAACACAATGCTTGCTGCCATAAAAGTAATGACAAATACAATAATCGTCACCACTAAAAATAATAAAATGATTTGATTAGACGATAATTTTTCAAATAACTCAATGCCAAATAAAGAATGAATCACATTGACTCCAATTAGAAAAATACTGGAGACAAATAGAAACACAACAAAACAGATTCGTAAAAACCACTTTTTCATGCTTCAATCACCTCAATTTCTCCAACAAGAACTGACGAGATAATTGTGATTTTTTTATGACTCGACTCAAATCGATTTGAATACATCGTAATCGTCTCATTTTTTAATTCTAACTCTTGCCCATCAAACTTTGCTTCACCAATAAATGCATTATGACAAAGTTTCACGCCAATCCCAACAGGAACAATCACACGAATACGGCCAATTCCTTTTCGAATCATAATGGTGTTTTGTTCATTTGGAAGAACCGTATTTCCTAAATCGATAATCGTATCTCCCATCAATTGACTAATATTAATATCATCCCATTCGAAGGTATCTTTCCCAATTTTTTGAACTCCAATCCATTCCTGTCTTTGTGTTTCAAATCGGTCTGATGGTTCTTCTAGCTTAACGGAAACATATCTTTTTTTCTTCCAAACCCATTCACTACCATCTGAAAAATATTTTTTAATCAACTTTCTTCCAAAAGAAAGACCATAAACAATTAAAATACTTCCTGCTAACCAAATTCCCCATGTAGAAAATACAGATAATAAAATCATTAATATTCCAAAGAAAAGTCCATTTGTGCGAATAAAACGATTTTTTAGTTGGACGGCAATTCCTACAAAAATAATTCCTAAAACAAATAAATACAGTAAATGGTGATTCGTGAATAATTGAAATCCTGTTAAAAACATCCCAAGCGCTATAATAAATAGTATTGAGACAATTCGATTATTTTTCATTTCTACCCTTCTTTCTTTAGAATAATTTTTCACTATAAAAGTAACATATTCCTTCTTTTCTGACTATCCATCTAAAGACTGATTTCAAAAAAATGCTAGGTTAATGAACCTTTTTGTCAGCTTTTATTCTAACATTTCGGCATCACTTGTCCTAGCATTTCATTTGTTACACAGTTGGTGGATTTTGTGAGTCATTTTCATGATCAAAAGCATCTACGTTTACTTTTCTTGGCTTACTTCCTTCAGAAGGCCCTACGTAACCTCTTGCTTCTAACTCTTCAATTAAACGAGCTGCACGATTGAATCCAATTTTAAATCTACGTTGAATATAAGAAGTACTAATCGTTTCTAATTCTCGAATCATTTCTAATACTTCATAAAATAAATCATCTTCAGGATCATCTGAACTTCCCTCTGGTGTTTCTGGAAGCATCATTGTCTCATCATATTCCACTTCTTGTTGTGTTTTTACAAATTCGACAATTCTTTCGACTTCTTCATCGGTTAAATAAGCTCCTTGCACACGTATCGGCTTATTCTCACCCATTGGAATATATAACATATCCCCTCGACCAAGTAATTTTTCAGCACCACTTGAATCAATAATCGTACGAGAATCTGTACCACTGGATACAGCAAAAGCAATTCTTGAAGGAACATTTGCTTTAATAATTCCCGTAATAACATCAACAGATGGACGTTGCGTTGCTAAAATCATATGAATCCCCGCTGCACGAGCCATTTGTGCTAAACGAATAATCGCATCTTCGACTTCGTTACTTGCAACCATCATTAAGTCTGCTAACTCATCCACAATTACTACAATGTATGGAAGTAATGGATTCTCTTCTCCCGTTTCCGCATTATAAGAAGCTACATGAGCATTATAACCATCTATATTTTTCATTCCCATTGCAGCAAACATTTCATAACGTTTTTCCATTTCAGTTACAACTTTTTTCAAAGCTTGTGCTGCTTTTCTTGGATTAGTTACTACAGGAGTTAATAAATGAGGAATGCCATTATAGCCATTTAACTCTACCATTTTAGGGTCAATCATCATTAATTTAACTTCATGCGGTTTTGTCTTCATCAAAATACTTGTAATAATGCCATTAATACAAACAGACTTCCCACTACCCGTTGAACCAGCAATTAATAAGTGAGGCATTTTAGAAATATCACATAATCGAACATTTCCAGAAATATCTCTTCCTAAAGGTACATCCAATGGTTTTGGTGATTGAAGAGCTGCTTGAATCACATCACTGAAAGCTACAAAACTTGTTTTACTATTTGGAACTTCAATCCCCACATAAGGTTTTCCAGGAATTGGCGCTTCAATACGAATATCTTTTGCGGCAAGAGCCAAAGCAATATCATCACTTAAATTGACAATTTTACTAACCTTCACTCCAATAGCAGGTTTAATTTCAAATTTAGTTACTGCAGGCCCTACTAACGGATTTGGCATCACTTTTGCCTCTACTCCAAAACTTTCAAACGTTCTTTCTAAAATTTTAAGATTCTTCTCTACAATCATCTTCTCATCTGATTGATCAGATGGTGGAATTGGATTTAATAATGTTAATGGTGGCAATTGGTAATCTGAATCATCTGATTCTCCACTCATAACAAAGTCCTCTAAATCTTCCGTATCTTCCTCTTCTGTCGGTTCAACAAAAGATTTGTGAGAAATTGGTTCTTCTCTTTTCGGTTGAGTAAACTCCTCTTCTACAACTGGTTTTGTAACAGGAGGTGGTGTCACTTCAAGATAAATTTCTTCAAACTCATCCTCATCCTCTTCTTCCTCTTCATCAAAAACAAAGTTTTTCATCTTGTCGATTAAAGAAGGTTTCTTTTCTTTTGGTTCTTTCGGTTTTGTTTCAACGACTTCTGGTTGAGCTTCACGAATACGAGAAGCTTTTTCCTCTTTATTTTCTTCTAATTGATGTTGAACTTGAGCTGTCCAATTTCTCAACACTTCGAAAACATCTTTTAAATGAATGTCAAATGCTACAAAGATGGCAATCATAAATAGTACGAAAATCGTTAAGTACGTTCCCCACTGAGAAACTAAGAAATAAGTAATGGTATAAAATAATGCCCCAATCATCCCGGAACCTAAATTTTGTTCGATAGCATTTGCTTTAAAATCAATTGCATAACGAGCCATCATCTCTTTAAATAATTGACCGCCTTCTTGAACATGATTACTAAATACAGCCACTTCTACCCAAAGAAAAATCGCAATCAAAAGACATGTAGCGACTCCAATCCATTTTTTCGGAATAGAATGTATTCTTCCACGGAATAAAACTCCTATTGAAGCGAGTATTCCAACAATCCCCGCATATATAAATAAATCTCCTACAAAAAAACGAATACTATTGGCAAAAAATCGTCCTAAAAATCCTAATTTAAAAATGGCTAACAATTGAATTAGAATCAATATCGCCATCACAATTTCAATGGACATTGTAGACTCAGTCTTCTTTTTTGTAGATTTTCTTTTTCTCTTTTGTTCTTGCTTAGCCACTTTACTCTCCTTCTGAATATAGTTTTCCTTCTGGTGTTAAAATTAATACTCCATAGTAGATTTGCAAACAATCCTCACAGGACTCACAATATTCACATTCATTTTCATCCCAAAATGCGCAAGAAAAATGTTTCTCACGTTTCTTTTGATATTTAGCCGTATATGTTTCTACTAATTGATTATAAAGTTCTTTTGCTTCTTCTAGAGTGGAACATGATTCTTCTAAAACGATCATCTCTTTCCAGTCGTCCATCATCCACCAAGGTTCATCGACCCCTTTTGTCTGGATCACACAATACATATCTATCACCTCTCTTCAACAGTATACCAGACTTTTTCAAAACTTGTTATCTTCATCCATTGAAAATTCATATATTTTTGATAGGATAGTAAAAAAGGAGGAATTCAAATGATTACTTTACGTCTAAGAGTCTGGGGACTTGTTCAAGGTGTTGGATTTCGTTTTTATACAAAACGTTTAGCAGACCAATTACAAACGAATGGAATGGTAAAAAACAAAATCGATGCTTCGGTTGAAATTATTGTCCAGGATACCCCTGAGAGGGCCTATGCTTTTGTAGACCGAGTAAAAACGTCTCCTCCTTCTCCATATGCAAAAATTCGTACATCAACTTTAGAAATTATTGAAAATGAACCTATATATAAAGGATTCTCCATTTATTATTAATGATGAAAAATAAACTGAAATATTCTACTGCAACTGATTTTCATTGCTATTCTAGGAAATATAAAGTAAAATAATTGTGTTTGACAGAAAAAAATAAAGGAATGTGATTCATGAAATTAACAAAAAAAGTTCAATTAGCAGCTCTATCGAGCTTACTTGTACTATTCCTTTCTGGATGTGTACAAATCGACAAAGCCACTAATCAACCATATGGAATTGTCTATGATTATTTAGCAGTACCAACTCAAACCATTTTAAACTGGATTGCTTCAGCATTTGGTGGAAACTATGTCATTTCAATTATGATTGTTTCAATTGTTGTTCGTATTATTTTAATGCCAACGATGTTTAAGCAAATGAAAACAATGTTAATGAACCAAGAAAAAATGGCATTATTAAAACCATACATCGACAAAATGAACGAACGTTATGGGGACAATCCAACACCAGAACAACGTATGGAAGTTCAACAGTATACGATGGACATTTATCGTTTAAATAATGTTTCATTAACTGGTGGGATTGCTTCTGGATGTCTTCCAATATTAGTTACAATGCCAGTCTATAGTGCTTTATATAATGCGATTTTATACTCTCCAGAAATTTCTAATAGTACATTTATGGGAGTTTCATTAGGTAGCACGTTTTTACCAATTGCGATTGCAACTGCGGCTATTTATTTAATTCAAGGATATATTAGCCAAATCTATATGGATGAAACGCAAAAAGCTCAAGCTAAAGCGACTCTATATATGATGCCAGTGATGATGTTAATGTTCACGGTTGGTACAGCAGCAGGGATTGGGATTTACTTCTTCACTTCTGGATTAACAGCTATTTTACAAACATGGATTCAAAACCAATTCATTCGTCCAAAAGTAAAAGCTGAAATCGATGCAGAATTAGAAGCTCAAGGAAATTCAGTTATCTTACCTGATACAACAAATACTGTTAAAAGTGCTAATAATGCAGCTACTACACCAGCTCAACAAACATTTGCACAAAGAAATCGCACATCAACAGGAAAAAACAGCGGAAAACAAAACAGAAAATAACACATTCATAAAAAGGTCTTTCCTTACTTAATAGCATTAGGACGCCAGTAGCCAGCTACGCTGTCTCTTGGCTAAAATTCGAGCCTTGGTCTCGAATTTACCTGTAATATTATCTGCTTTTGCAGATAATATTACCCATGCTATTAAAGAAAAGACCTTTTTATTTTTTCCTTTTTATAAATATATACTCATCTTCATAGAAATAGGTGGAATAAAAAATAGTTTTCAAACCTCCAAATATAAAAAACGTGAAGTTCGGAGTTTACACTCTCTACTTCACGACAATTGCTCCGTCTATTATATAACTTTTCTTTCGAATGGGTCGATGCTGATGCCTTGTTCTAATACTTGTTTTGCGTATTCTTTTGCACCGAATAATGAATGGTCTTTGTAGTTTCCACATTGTACAGCTGAAATTCCTTGAATATCTTCAAAACGAATTTCATGAACAATTTGTTCTAATGTTGCTTTTAGCGCAACAGCAATTGTTTCTGCACTTGGTGTTCCCCATGTAATTAAATGGAATCCTGTACGGCATCCAAATGGAGAAATATCAATAATTCCGTCTACTCTATCTCTTAATAAATCCGCTAATAAATGTTCAAATGTATGAATTACACCTGTTGGCATTTCTTGCTTATTTGGTTGTAAGAAACGAATATCGAAATTCGTAATACGATCTCCTTTTTCTCCAATTTCTTCTGTAATTTTACGCACATAAGGTGCAATCACTTTATTATGATCTAATGTAAAGCTTTCTACTTCTGCCATAACAAAACCTCCTAGTAATCTTAATTACAGAGCCACTATACACCAAAATAGAAAGTACTGTCAATGAAATGAAATTCATCCCTTTATGTAGTTTTAACGTATCGTGTTATAATTATGGATAAAGAAATTAATTGATAAGTAAAGGAATGCATTATGAAAAGAAAAACATCTTTCAAACGAAAACTATTTTATTTTTTAAGTCCTCTTCTCATACTGATTAGTGTGATTATTGGTTATTTTATCTATGGCTATACAGCTTATTATCGTTTAGAAGATAACTTACCTTTAACAGTTACAAGTCCTACAGACCAATCCCTCGATGCTGGAAAAGATTACACCATTTCCTCATTTAATATTGGATATGGAGCCTATCCTCAAGACTATAGCTTCTTTATGGATGGGGGGAAATATTCAAGAGCTTACAATCGAGAAACTGTATTAGACAATATGCAAGGAATCCAAAATGCTATTCAAACGATTCAACCAGATATTGCTCTATTCCAAGAAATAGACACGGATGGAGATCGTTCCCAACATGTTGATGAAGTAGAATTTATCACTCAAGCTTTTGAAAAGCAAAATTGGGTATTTGGACAAAACTATGATTCACCGTATTTATTTTATCCAATATTAGACCCAATTGGCAAAGCAACTTCTGGATTACTAACGATGTCAAAATACACGATTCAATCGAGTCAACGATATAGTTTACCAATTGAAACAAATTTTAATAAATTTTTCGATTTAGACAGAGCTTTTACTGTTAGTTACTTACCCGTGTCAAATCAGAAACAATTGGCATTAATTAATATTCATTTATCAGCTTATACAAAAGACCCAACCATTGGAAAAAGTCAACTAGAAAAACTATTTAACTATATGGAAAGTGAATATGAAAAAGGAAACTATATCATTGTCGGCGGTGACTTTAATCATGATATTTTACTTGGAAAAAGTCCTGAAGTATTCCAAACATCTGATGAGCCACAAACTTGGACTCATCCATTTCCAGTAGAAAATCTATCGAAGCATTTTACATTAGCCACTCAAGGATTAGCAGAACAAAAAATCCCTTCTGCTCGTGCATTAGACGAAGGCTATCAAAAAGGAAAAACATTCGTGACATTAGTCGATGGATTCATAATTTCAGACAATGTGCAATTCAATCATGTCCAAGCACACGACTTCGAATTCCAACATTCCGATCACAACCCCGTTTCAATGAGTTTTAAATTGAAATAAAAAAATAGCGCGTTATTGCGCTATTTTTTATTTTTCGAATTCATCAAGATATAATACTTCTACTTGTCCTGACCAATCTAATATACAACCAATGAAGTCAACAATATCTAAATCCTTCATTTCATACGTTTCTCCATTATTCACACTGGCAGTTGCATCTTCAATATAAGTTACTTTATATCCTCTATCTGAAGCAATAATAGCAGAAAATAAACAGCAATATTCCGCATTTAATCCTGTAATGACTACTTCTTTAATTTGATGCTTCCCTAAAATATCCGTCAAATCTTTACATTGAAAAATATTTGGAGTCTCTTTTTCAACAATATAGTCCGCTAAGACTGACAATTCTTCATCTAAACGTCCACTTTCATTTCCATTGTAAATAATACTATTTTCATCCTCATCAATATGTCTCGTATTAATGATGATATCTCCATTTTGTTTAAAAATATTTTGTAATGTTAAAATGTTTTTTCTTAACTCGTCAAAATTCCCACGTTCTAACATGCCTTTTTGACAGTCTAATACAATTAGTGCTTTCATTTGTTAGATTTCCTTTGTTTATAGTATTCATTATGTTAATTATAAATTATCGTTAATATTTTTGTATAGTTTTTATTTTCTACTTTTTCCATATCACTATACCGATGTAAAACGAATTTAGAAAAGTTTTCATCTATTATATCTATCCCTCTACTTTTTAAAAGTGATGGTCATTTTGATGGTCATTTCCCATTCTAAACAAAAAAGCAAGTCTAGGAACGTTGTTATATCAACGTTTCTAGCACTTGCTAGGGTTTTAACCGACGCTGCCCTCCATCTCGTACGCAATTAATCGGTTTAATTCAACTGCGTATTCCATTGGAAGTTCTTTTGTAAATGGTTCAACGAATCCCATGACAATCATTTCTGTTGCTTCAGATTCACTAATCCCTCTACTCATTAAGTAGAATAATTGTTCTTCGGAAATTTTTGATACTTTTGCTTCATGCTCTAAAGCGACTTTATCATTATGAATTTCGTTAAATGGAATCGTATCTGATTTCGATAAATCATCCATAATAATCGTGTCACATTCAATATGAGAAATAGAATAATCAGATTTCTTACTGAATGTTACTTGTCCACGATAGTTTACAACACCGCCATCTTTTGCGATTGATTTTGAAACAATCGAACTAGAAGTATGAGGTGCATTATGAATCATTTTCGCCCC
The DNA here is from genome assembly GCA_937891475.1 of uncultured Granulicatella sp. The sequence continues at coordinate 30,118 of CALATC010000176.1, forward strand.
TGTATCTTGGTGTTGTCCTTCTCCTGCAAAGGCAATGGATAACATCGTTCCTTTTGCATAAGGGCCTTCTAAAAATACAGAAGGATATTTCATCGTTGTTTTTGCTCCTAAGTTTCCATCGATCCATTCTACTGTTCCATGAGCCGCTGCACGAGCACGTTTTGTTACAAGGTTGTAAACATTATCAGACCAGTTTTGAATCGTTGTATAACGGCAGTAGCCACCTTCTTCTACGAAGATTTCTACAATCGCAGCATGTAAGCTGTTTGATGAGTATGTTGGTGCTGTACATCCTTCAACATAGTGTACACTTGCGCCTTCATCTACAATAATTAATGTACGTTCAAATTGTCCCATGTTTTGGTCATTAATACGGAAGTATGTTTGAAGTGGAACGTCACATTTTACGCCTTTTGGTACATAAATAAATGTTCCTCCTGACCATACTGCTGAGTTTAATGCTGCTAATTTATTATCTGTTGGTGGTACTAATTTTGCAAAATATTTTTCAAATAATTCTGGGTATTCTTTTAGTGCTGAGTCTGTATCTGTGAAGACAATTCCTAGTTTGTCGAATTCTTCTTTCATATTGTGATACACAACTTCTGACTCGAACTGTGCAGATGCACCTGCTAAATAAGCACGTTCTGCTTCTGGAATCCCAATTTTTTCAAATGTATCTTTGATTTTCTCAGGAACATCATCCCAAGAACGGGCTGGTTTATCACTCGCACGTTTGAAATAGGTAATCGCATCAAAATCAATATCTGATAAATCTGCTCCCCATGTTTGCATTGGCATTTTTTCAAATGCTTTTAAAGATTTTAATCGGAATTCAAGCATCCATTCTGGTTCGTTTTTCATTTTTGAAATTGTACGAACTACTTCTTCGCTTAATCCAACTCCACTATCAAATACGGGCGTTACATCTTCATGAAAGCCATACTTGTAATCTTCTAATTCTGGAACTCCACTCATTTCTCTATTCCTTTCTTGTTTTTCTGTTCAACTGCTTTTTCTAATGCTTTCCATGCTAAAGTTGCACATTTAATACGTGCAGGGAATTTAGAAACTCCACTTAGTAAGGCAGCATCCTCTAATCGATCTTCATTCACACTTTGTCCTTGCACTAATTTTGAGAAATCTTCTGCTAATTCTAAAGCTTCTGGTAAAGTTTTTCCTTCTAAAATATCACACATCATACTGGCACTCGCCATACTAATCGAACAACCTTGTCCATCAAAGCGAGCACTTGTAATATGACCATCATCTGATAATTCTAATTGTAACTGCAATACATCGCCACAAGTCGGATTATTCAACTCAATGACTTCAGCTTTTTTTTCACTTTGAATTCCTTTATGACGAGGAAAATTCGAATGGTCTAAAATCACTTGACGATATAATTGATCTAATTTAGATAAAGCCATCTGAGAAAAACTCCTTTACTTTTTGTAATGCTTCTACGAAAAATTCAGCTTCTTCCATTGTATTATAAATATAAAAACTAATACGAGCAGTCGAAGAAACGCATAAATCTCTCATTAACGGTTGTGCACAATGATGTCCTGCACGAATTGCGACTCCTTCCATATCTAAGGCAGTTGCTAAATCGTGAGGGTGAACGCCATCCATTGTAAATGAAATGACGCCACTTCTTCTTGAAACATCCGTTGGACCATGAACGGTCACACCTTCCATTTGTGTTAATTTGTCATAAACATACGCTACTAATTGTTGTTCATGGGCATGAATGTGATCCATACCAATTTGTTCTAAATAATCAATCGCTGCTCCTAGTGCTATTCCACCGGCAATATTAGGCGTACCTGCTTCAAATTTCCATGGAAGTTCATTCCATGTACTTTCTGTATCATACACGAAATCAATCATTTCCCCACCAAATTCAATGGGTTGCATTTCTTCTAATAGTGCTTGCTTTCCATATAAGACACCAATACCTGTTGGAGCTAACATTTTATGACCACTAAACGCATAAAAATCACAATCTAAGTCTTGTACATCGATTTTCATATGCGGTGCTGCTTGAGCTCCATCAACAACTAATACTCCTCCAACTTCATGGACGATTTGTGCTAATTCTTTAATTGGCTGAATGGTTCCTAACACATTTGAAGCATGCGCAATTGAAACGATTTTTGCTTGATGAGTCAACACTTCTTTTGTAGCTTGTAAATCTAGCTCCCCTTCCTCGGTTAATGGAAGGAAGTTTAAACTAGCTCCTGTTTGAAGTGCTAATTGTTGCCATGGAACAAAATTAGAATGATGCTCCGTTTTACTAATCCAAATCTCGTCTCCTTCATGCAGGCGATATTTGGCAAAACCTTGCGCCACCCAATTGATTCCAGTCGTTGTTCCTCTTGTAAACAATACTTCCTTTATCGAAGAAGCGTTGATAAATGTTTGCACTTTTTGACGACTCGCTTCATAGGCATCAGTTGCTAGTTGAGCGAGTGTATGCACACCGCGATGAATATTGGCATTATAATTTCGATAATACTCTTCTATACAACGAATCACACTTTCAGGCTTTTGCGTTGTAGCAGCATTATCCAAATACA
>CALATC010000177.1 GCA_937891475.1 uncultured Granulicatella sp.
GCAGTACACAACTGTTACAAAGAAGAGTCTTTTTTGTTACAAAAAAATTAAAGGAATGTTAAGAATGTGAAAAAAACATCTTTCCTAACTAAAAGAGGAGTAGAATAAGTGTAGAGAGATTTTTGTAGAATTTCTTTGGATAAAGTACCAATAACGAAGGGGAGAGATGAAAGATGAAAAAGAAATGGTTTGGTAGTTTATTAGCTTCTACAGCTTTAGTAGCAGCATTAGCAAGTAGTCAAGCATTTGCTGCAACAAATGATGGTTGGATTCAAAGTGGCAACCAATGGAATTTATACCAAGAAGGTAAATTAGTAAAAGATGGCTGGGCTAAAGATAAAGGCACATGGTATTTCTTTGATAATAATGGTGTGATGCAAACTGGCTGGGTATTCACTGGCGGAGCATGGTACTCTCTAAATGGAGACGGCGCAATGCGTACAGGTTGGTATCAAGAAGGAAATACATGGTACTATTTATCTGACCAAGGAGATATGCAAACAGGTTGGACAAAAGTAGGAGATAAATGGTCTTATTTTGAATCAAATGGTTCAATGGTAGCAGATCAAGCGGTGAAAGCAAACGATGGTCGTTCATATGTCATTGGAAAAGATGGTTATATGTTAACAGATACTCCTTATCACCTAGTATCTGAACTTTATCGTATTGGGGGCGATGAATACTTACTTCATAAATCAAAAGATGGTGTCTATATTGCACAAAATGAATGGTATGTAGAAAGTAATGCTCGATTAGGAAAAGCAGGTTATGACTTATTAGATACATTAGTAGACCATCAAGAACCTGGTGGAATGATTGATCCTAATTCAGTTGTTAAAGGATTAAACCAATTTATGGACCGTTTCTACTTTGGTGAAAATGGTAAACGTGTAGAAAAATTACCAGAAATGTCAATTACTTCAACCATTAGTGTGAAAAATAATAACGTAGTTATTGATCATTTCACTCCACGTTTATCAATTTTAGGTCACTTTACAATTGTGAATAATAAACTTTATGTATTAAAAAATCCTAATGAAGGTACATTACGCCCAGGTTACAAATTCTTGTTAGGACAAAGTTCAGAAAATGGCTATAACTTACTTGTTTTAGCGAATGAACAAGGGGAAGTTATTTCTATGAAACGTTTATCAAAAGATGTTTCAGACTTTAACAAAAAAGATATGGCTGGATTAGCAAATGACCGTATTATGATTGATATCAATCAAACAGACGATCAAATGGTTCGTACGTATCACTAATTCTATGAGTTAATGGGTGTAGGATTAACGAAAAGAAAACCTTAACGAAGAAAAAAGCGAAATGAAGCAGAACTTCATTTCGCCTTTTTTATGCATTGAATCGATTCATAATTGAGTCAATATTTTTAATTAATACAGAAATCGATCCATCTGGATTGTTAATAAATTCCACCATTTCTTTGTTTTCGTAAATGTCACTTGGAATGGTAATTTCAATTCCATTATCGAGTTTGAATTTTTGTTTACTATATTTCTTCTCATATTTTGGCACATTTGTAACAGGAATTTTTTCTGGAATTTTTTCAGTCGCAATGGCTTGGTAAGCCGCTTCTTTTGCGAGAGGTTTGTCTTTGAAGACTGTATCGAAAATAATTCCAGCATCAATCTCATCACTTTCTTCTAATTGTGTTAAGATGGCTTGTTGTGTCGTTGCAAGAGCCAGATAATTTTCTTCATCATATTTTTTAGCAACATGTGTGACGGTCTTTTTAATTTCTTTGATTTGTTCCTGCGTACTTGTAGGTGGTGTAATTTCTAAAAATTGCTCTGAGAAATACGGAATTTTTTTGCCTTCTACAATATATTTTCGTTCGATTAATTGATACTGTCCATTACTTGTATCCACAATGAAGGCTTCTGATAATTTTTGGGAAGGATTTGGTAAAATCGCATGATTTTGTAGCACTGTATTTAATACTTGATCATCTTCATAATCTAAAAAATGCGTATATTTAGAGCTGTAGTCTAAACGTAAAATCGCAAAGAAATTTCCGCCTTGATCATTAATGCCTGTTGCAAAAACATAATCAGCAGCAGGGATATCTTCTGCTGGTGCGATGATTTCATATAATTTATGAGCTAGTTGTTGTGTTTTTTCAATAAAAGGAATACTGTCGTCTGCTAAAAATCCAAGAAGTGGTTCTTCTGGAGGTAAGACACCATGACGAGGGTCGCTTTTCAATGTTTTTTCAATTATTTTTGTAAAATATTCTGTAATATAGGGATTCGATAAAGGTAATTCTTTTTGGGATAACAGTAAGTTTCCGCTATTTTTATCGAAAATGTGTAAGTAGGCTTGGTGTAAAATCATAAGAACTCCTTAAAAATATTATTGATACAAACATACCACTTCTTTTTTTGTAAGTAAATGGAGTATACTATTTTTATTCTGAGGAATGGGAGGTTGAGAAGTGTTTGAAAGAATGATACAAACCCCTCTTGGAGAAGTTCGATTAAGAAGTGATGGAAACTCATTAACAGGATTATGGTTTGTAGGGCAAGTGAATGATGCTAAGGAAATTAGTAATCTTGAGATAAAAAAAGATTTGCCGATTTTTAGGCAAGTTGAAAGTTGGTTAGAAAGTTATTTTTCTGGAAAACAAACTTCGATAACGATTCCGTTACAGCCAAAAGGTACAAGTTTTCAGCAAAGAGTTTGGCAAATATTGCAAGAAATTCCTTATGGAGAAACGATGACTTATGGAGAAATTGCGCAGAGAATCGCAAAAGAAAAAGGCGTAGCAACATACTCCGCTCAAGCAGTCGGTCAAGCCGTTGGAAAAAATCCAATTAGTATTCTCATTCCATGCCATCGAGTGCTAGGGAAAAATGGGGCATTAACCGGATATGCAGGTGGAGTTCATAGAAAAGAACAATTGTTAGGAATAGAAAGGGGAAAATAAATGGTATTAAAAGGAATTAAAATGATATTGGCGGCATTTGGAGCTTTAGTAGTTGCACAAGCGATAGGCTTATCTTCAGCTTCTGTTGCTTCTATTATTGCGATATTGAGTGTGGTAGATACAAGAAAGTCTTCGATTGTCATTGCTTGGAAAAGAATTATTTCTATGTCCTTAGCTTTAACAATAGCAGTGTGTGTATTTTTGCTACTTGGACATTCGACAGTTGGATTTGGAGTGTACTTGTTAATTTTCATTCCACTAGCCTTTTTATTTAAAGTAGAAGTAGGAATTGCACCAAGTTCGGTATTAGCCATTCATGTTTGGTTAAGTAAGGAGATAACTCCAAGCTTATTACTTAATGAAGCGTTAATTTTATTGATTGGGGCTGGCGTAGCAATTTTAGTCAATTGGTATATGCCGAGTTACCAACAAGAGATTGAAAAGAAAAGAGAAGAAATTGAAGCAAAACTTCGTGAGATTCTGTGTTTAATGGCTTCATTTTTAAGAGAAGGTAATGGAACAAATGATGCAAAATTAATTTCCGAAGCAAAAGCAACATTAACTGAAGCACAAAAATTATTATATATCGAGAGTGAAAACCAATTATTTAGTCAATTTAATAAGGATTTATGCTACTTTGAAATGCGTGCAGAACAATTGCAATTACTAGAAGTGATGGCGAAAAATTTAAATGATTTCCATTGTCCTGCTAGAGAAGCCGATTTGTTAGCAGAAATGTTCCATTCAACAGGAGAACAATTGCATCTAACAAATACAGGTGTCTCTTTAATGGATGAAATTCAAGATTATATTGATGAGTTTAGAAATTTAGACCTACCAAAAACGAGAGATGAATTTGAATATCGTGCAACATTATTCCAGTTGTTAAGGGATTTACAACGATTTATTGACCTTAAAGTATGTTATTTTAGAGATCATCATTAATTTGTTGCGAAAAAGTTGCAAAATAGCTTGCATTTCACAAGAATTCTTGCTAGAATATCAAGGTGCATTTATGTGCACTGGAACAAAACGTGGGAGGAGAAATCTTCATCTCCATTTAAACCACGCGCGAAACAATCAAGGAGGTAATGTCTCGTGGCTAAAAAAGTTGTAAAACTAGTTAAATTACAAATTCCTGCAGGTAAAGCTACACCAGCTCCACCAGTAGGTCCAGCTTTAGGTCAAGCACAAGTTAACATCATGGGCTTCTGTAAAGAGTTCAACGCTCGTACAGCAGATCAAGCTGGTTTAATCATTCCGGTAGTGATTTCAGTATATGAAGACCGTTCATTCGACTTCATCTGTAAAACACCACCAGCAGCAGTATTATTAAAGAAAGCTGCTAAAGTAGAAAAAGGTTCAGGCGAACCAAACAAGAAAAAAGTTGCTACTGTAACTCGTGATCAAGTTAGAGAAATTGCTGAATTAAAAGCACCTGACTTAAATGCAGCAGATGTTGAAGCTGCAATGCGCATGGTCGAAGGTACAGCCCGTTCAATGGGATTTGTAGTAGAAGGCTAACAAACATGCAGCTTCCAAAAGTCCCTAACACGAGTGTTTCACTCATGGACTTTGTGGGAGGTAGAACCGTTAAAACCACACAATAGGAGGAAATTATACAATGGCAAAGAAAAGCAAAAAATATTTAGAAGCCGCTAAAAAAATCGATTCTTCAAAAGCTTACTCAGTTCAAGAAGCAATCGCATTAGCAAAAGAAACAGACTTCGCTAAATTTGATGCATCTGTAGAAGTTGCATATCGTTTAGGATTAGATCCAAAGAAAGCTGACCAACAATTACGTGGAGCAGTAGTTCTTCCAAACGGAACTGGTAAAACTCAACGTGTATTAGTATTCGCAAAAGGTGAAAAAGCTAAAGAAGCTGAAGCAGCTGGCGCAGACTACGTTGGTGATAGCGAATTAGCTCAAAAAATCCAAGGTGGATGGTTTGAGTTTGACGTTATCGTAGCTACACCTGACATGATGGGTGAAGTTGGTCGTTTAGGTCGTGTATTAGGACCTAAAGGTTTAATGCCAAACCCTAAAACAGGTACTGTTACAATGGACGTAACTAAAGCTGTTGAAGAAATCAAAGCTGGTAAAGTAACTTACCGTGTTGACAAAGCTGGTAACATCCACGTTCCAATCGGTAAAGTTTCATTCGAAAACGAAAAATTAGTAGAAAACTTCAAAACAATTCACGAAACATTATTACGTATCAAACCTGCTACAGTTAAAGGTCAATACGTACGTAACGTTGCTGTGACAACTACTTTTGGCCCTGGGGTTAAAGTAGACGTAGCTTCTCTATAATTTAAAACGAACGAACCAGGCCTTGTGCTTGGTTCTTTTTTTATGAATGAAAAACGCATACTGTCATAGAGCAGTATGCGTTTTTGTCTTTTATTGTAGTAAAGAATCAAAGTTTCTTCTTCTATATAATAGTCTGCGAACTTCCATCGTTTGTCCAATAACCACATAGTAAATAGAGAAGTTCTTAACACGAATTCTGTAGTAAGGATGTTTACGAACACGATTAGACGGAACGACTTGAAATGAAAGTGGGTTAAGAAGTCTCTTTAAGATGGCTTTTTCAATATCGTCGACGAATCTACTGGCTGCAGAAGGATTATTCAATTCGACAGCAATATAGTGCACAACATCTGTTAAATCTTTTTGAAATATAGGTAGATAGGATAGTTGATACTCACTATTTTCCGTTGATTTTTCCTCTAATTTGATTAAACACTTCGGAATGTGTATAACGTGTCTCGTCAGTTTCGGCAATTCTATCAGCAACGTCAAGCTCTCTCTCGACGGACTCCATAAGAGTAGTATATTGTTCTACGCTGAGGACGACCATTGAACCGTGACCGTTTTTAGTCAGAAATACGGGAACATTGTTGTTTAAAACGATCTCTTCAATTTCAGGAAACTTATTACGTAAATCGGATACGGGTCTAATATGAATCATAGTGCATACTCCTTTCTTATCAATATTTTATCATAAAGATAGCAAAAGAGATAAAATGTAAACTTTTAGGATAGAATTGAGTTCTTTCTTGACAGACGAAAGTCAATCATGTAAACTAATAAAAGTTGAATGCGACCGAAGACAGTAGGGGGCACTAGCCTTAATATCCTACCGAGGGAGAACAAGTTGATCTTATTTCTCTATGTCTTT
>CALATC010000178.1 GCA_937891475.1 uncultured Granulicatella sp.
ATTATAGCATAGGTAGTATCTTTTTGTCTTTTTTTCGTACTTTGTTTCAAATAAAGTTCGAGACCTAGGCTCGAACTTTAGGCATGAGATTCGCTTTGCGAAGCTGCTGCCGTCCTTTACTACTGTTTTAGCAGTCATATTTTTTATTTGTATTTAACGTTCCTCGTCCTCTTGTTGGATACTCTTCAACAATTCTTCGATATGGTTTCCATAATCAACAGACTCATCACGTTTAAAAATTAATTCAGGCGTTTTATAGAGAGATAAACGTTTCCCTAATTCACGACGAATTAAACCTTTAGATTTTTCCAATCCACGTTCAGTTGCTTGGCGTTCACTCGCTAAAGTTTGCAAAGTAGTATAATAAACCGTCGCAATTTGTAAATCGCCCGTTACATCTACCTCAGTAATTGTAATTTCTTGCACACGAGGATCACGAACTTTTTTAGACAAAATATCATTCACTTCTCTCAAAATCTCTTGAGAAACACGGCCAACACGGAAATTCGCCATTTGATACTCTCCTCTCTTCATTCCATCATTTAACGACTATTTTCTTTTAATTTCAACCATTTCAAATGCTTCGATAATATCATCTACTTTAATATCATTGTAGCCTTCAATCATAATTCCACATTCAAATCCTAATTTCACTTCTTTAGCATCATCTTTGAAACGTTTCAAGCTTGCTAATTCACCTTCATAAATAACAATGTTATCACGGATTAAACGAACTTGACTAGAACGTTTTACAACCCCTTCAGTAACATATGAACCAGCAATTGTACCTAATTTAGATACTGTATAAGTTTCACGAACGATAGCAGAACCAGTAATTTTCTCTTCAAATTCAGGATCTAACATACCTTTCATCGCTGTTTCAATTTCATCAATAACATTATAAATAATACGGTGTAAACGAATATCTACTTGATCAGACTCAGCTTGAATCTTCGCTTGAGGTGTAGGTCTTACGTTGAAACCAATAATAATCGCATTACTTGCTGTTGCTAAAGTAATATCACTTTCATTAATTGCCCCAACAGCTGTATGGATAATTTTCACACGTACGCCTTCAACTTCAATTTTTTGTAAACTTGAAGCTAATGCTTCTACAGAACCTTGTACGTCTGCTTTAATAATGACGTTAACTTCTTTCATTTCTCCATCTTTTAATGTTGAGAATAAGTTATCTAAAGTAATACGGCTTGATGCATTACGTTGTTCAATTAAAGCACGTTTTGCACGTTCTTCACCAGCTGCACGAGCTGATTTTTCATCTTCAAACACTACGAAGCGGTCTCCTGCTTGTGGAGATGCATTTAACCCTGTAATTTCAACTGGAGTTGCTGGAACAGCTGTTTTCACACGACGTCCTTGGTCATTCACCATTACACGAACACGACCGAATGTATTTCCGACAACGATTGGGTCTCCAACTTTAAGAGTTCCTTCTTGAACTAATAATGTTGCAATAGGTCCTTTTGTTTTATCTAAACGAGCTTCAATAACTGTACCTAAAGCTAAACGATTAGCATTAGCACTTAATTCTTGCATTTCAGCTACTAATAAAATCATTTCTAATAATTCTTCAATATTTTGATTAAATTTAGCAGAGATTTCAACAAAGATTGTATCTCCACCCCATGCTTCAGGAACTAAACCTAAATCAGATAATTCTTGCATTACACGACCTGGATTAGCAGCTGGTTTATCAATTTTGTTTACAGCAACAATAATTGGAACATCTGCCGCTTTAGCGTGGTTAATTGCTTCGATTGTTTGTGGCATTACACCGTCATCAGCAGCAACTACAATAATTGTAA
>CALATC010000179.1 GCA_937891475.1 uncultured Granulicatella sp.
GAAGTTCAATCTCAAACAATTGGGAATACAGTATTTACTGTATCCTATCCTACTGTTGACCAAAAAATCGTAGAACCTATTCAAAAGGAATTAGATGTTTTATTAGAAAAAGCAAAAGAACAATATAAAGATGAATCGAAACGTACTTGGGTATATTTAAAGGTTTATCAATCAAATGTTTTAAGCGGAATCAAAGATGTTTATTATTATCAATCTGTTTACCAAGAAACTAAAAAAGGATTAGAACAGGTAGCTTATGATGAATTAAGTCATCAGTTAGAAGGTAAAGAAAAATCTGGGACACCTGTTATCAGTGAATTATTTGTAAATGATTTAGAAGTAACAAATCATTTTGTAAAAAAAGCGATGAATGTAGCTAAGGAACAATCTTTATCTGAAGAACAGACTAATCAATTATTACAAGAATTTGCTTACGAAAATTGGAAAAACTTGGATGCTTCTATTATTCAAAATGGATTTAGATTTAATTTAAAAGAACCTATTCGAACTAGTAACGGAGAAAGCTTAACTCAAATTTCATTTGCGTTTCAAGAACTATTTCCAATTTTAAAAAGTGATCGTATCCCAGAATCACAAAAAGAGGCTTATGAAAATTGGAAAAATCAATTAGAGGAACGTTTAAATGAAAAACGTGTGGCAATTAGTTTTGATGATGGTCCAAGTAGTGAGTTGACTCCGAAAGTTTTAGATATTTTAAAACGATATGGAGTTCATGCAACATTCTATATTATGGGAAAACATGTTCCGGGTAATGAAGCTATTATTAAACAAATTGTAGAACAAGGACACCAAGTAGGAAATCATTCATATAGTCATCCATTATTAACTACGTTAACTCCTGAAGGAGTACATAAACAAGTAGCTGATACTCAAAAATTAATTGGGGATGCTACTGGAGGGATTCGTCCAACAACTTTAAGACCTCCATATGGTGGATTTGACCGTATGGTTGCAGAGCAAGCAGGAATTGCGATTTTAAATTGGTCTGTGGATACATTAGATTGGAAGAGCCGTAATGTGAATAGTATTCTTCAAGAAGTAAGAGAAGGAACTTATAATGGTTCGATTATTTTAATGCACGATATTCATCCAGAAACAGTTGAAGCTTTACCAAGATTATTAGATTTCTTACAACAGGAAGGATATGCGATTGGTTCAATTGATGAATTAATGGGTGGACAAGCAATGTTACCAAATCATGTTTACTTCGATAGAAAATCACATAAAGAAGTTCAATAATAAACTTATCAAATTACTTGATTTTTTGATAGAGTTACGTTAATCTATTAGTGTGTTTTAACACAGACCTTGTACCGAGTTTTACGATTCACCAACGTTTTACTCAGTAGAAGGAATAATATAAGAAAGAGGTGTTTAGAAATGGCTATTTCTAAAGAACAAAAAAACGCAATCATCAAAGAGTACGCGATTAAAGAAGGAGATACTGGTTCACCAGAAGTACAAATTGCTGTACTTACTTACGAAATCAATCACTTAAACGAACATATTCGTGTACACAAAAAAGACTACCACTCAAACCGTGGTTTATTGAAAAAAGTTGGTCACCGTCGTAACTTATTAGCTTACTTACGTAACAAAGATATCCAACGTTACCGTGAGTTAATCAACCGTTTAGGTTTACGTCGTTAATCAAAAGATTCAACAAGTCTCACTCCATCGATTTTCGATGGGGTGTTTTTTTTGACAAAAAAGACGACCGAAGTCGTCTTAGAATGTTACTGTCAAATTAGAGGGAAATAATCTGATCATTTGTATTAATTTTTTTGAAGTTTTTATTTTTTAAGAGATAAGCTTCTCCGTATAATTCTTCTATTCCACCATGTCCATAAATATAAGTTCCATCTGGAAAAATGTAAAATTCTTGATTCACGCTATCTTCTGTAGCAATTTCTTTAAGGACATGTTTTCCATCTAAATACTCGTGTTTTAAAAAATTATAATGAGGGATGACTTGCTTCGTTGTTAATCCTATACCTTTTAGAAATCTTTGATAGTCTGAATCAATACTTTCACCTTCTAATTCTGGATGAGCGTAAACTGTTTCTGCTGCATTCATCGTTCCAGCACTAATGCCAATAACAACACCATTATAAGATTGAATTTTTTCAGCTAATTGAATTTCTAGGAAAAATTGATTTTGTGTAGGGACATGACCACCTGATAAAATAACTAAATCTACTTCGTTTAAATATTCTTGAATATCTACTGTTTGACGATGATCAAAAATAATAAAAGGATCAAAATGAAGTCCAACTTCTTCAAATCCTAATTTTGTATAAGAAGAAAAATCATCTGTTAATTCATATGCATCTGGGTCAGATGAAATATATAAGGTTTTAATCGTTGTTTTTCCAAGTGCATTTTTTAAGTTTTCGATAAAACCATTTGCAGTATTGACTTTATAAGATTCAGGAATGCTTGCACTACTTGTTAAAAAATATTTCATAAGATTCATCCTTTCGAGTTCTATAAGCATAGCGTAAGAGAGAAAAAAATTTTTGTCAAGAATGAAGCTGTGGTATACTACGATAAAAATAGGAATGGTAAGATGAAAGGAATTTTGAATGACAATTAGGGTAGCAACAATAGAAGATGCAGCAGCATTAGTAGAAATTTATCGATATTATGTAGAAAAAACAGCCATTACGTTTGAATATGATGTTCCAAGTGTGGAAGAATTCGAAAGAAGAATTCAAACGACTCTTGAAAAATTTCCTTATTATGTAGTCGAAGAAGAGGGAGAAGTGCTAGGATATGCATATGCAGGACCATTTGCAAGTCGAAAAGCCTTTTCTTGGGCTGCAGAAATTAGTATTTATTTAAAGCAAGGACAACAAAAAAAGGGATATGGGAAAAAATTATATCAACTAATGGAAGAAAAATTACAAGATTTAGGATATCAAAATGTTTATGCTTGTATTGCGACTCCTGAAGTAGAAGATGAATATTTAACCAATAATAGTGTGCAATATCATGAATATATGGGGTATCGATTAGTTGGGGAGTTTAAACGTTGCGGGTATAAATTTGATCGTTGGTATCATATTGTTTGGATGGAAAAATGGATTGGAAAGCATGAAAGTCCAGTTGAAGAGCCTAAAAGGTTTTAAGAAAATTGACAAAGTTTGTGAAAAAACTATTTAACGCTATGCTTGAAGCAGTTTCTTTGCCATTAGTTTGTGCAGATGATATAATGAGTACTCATTAAGAAATTACTTTGGAGGTAGTTTATGTCAAAAAAAATTCGAGTACTATTGTACTATAAATATGTGCCAATTGAGAATGGAGCACAATTTGCTGCAGATCATTTGGAATTTTGTAAATCAATCGGACTAAAAGGACGTATTTTAGTTGCTGATGAAGGAATTAATGGAACTGTTTCAGGAGATTATGAAACAACTCAAAAATATATGGACTATGTTCATTCTTTACCAGGAATGGAAGATTTATGGTTCAAAATTGATGAAGAAGATGAACAAGCTTTCAAAAAAATGTTTGTTCGATATAAAAAAGAAATTGTTCATTTAGGATTAGAGGATAATGATTTCGATAATGATATCAATCCTTTAGAAACAACAGGAGCTTATTTATCTCCTAAAGAATTTAAAGAAGCTTTATTAGATGAAAATACAGTTGTTTTAGATACACGAAATGATTATGAATTTGATTTAGGTCATTTCCGTGGAGCGATTCGTCCAGATATTCGTAACTTCCGTGAATTACCACAATGGGTTCGTGATAATAAAGAAAAATTCATGGACAAACGAGTAGTTGTATATTGTACAGGTGGCGTTCGTTGTGAGAAATTCTCAGGATGGATGGTTCGTGAAGGGTATAAAGATGTAGGTCAATTACATGGTGGTATTGCGACTTATGGTAAAGACCCAGAAGTACAAGGCGAATTATGGGATGGAAAAATGTACGTTTTCGATGAACGTATTGCAGTAGATATTAACCATGTAAATCCTGTTGTTATCGGAAAAGATTGGTTCGATGGAACTCCATGTGAGCGTTATGTAAACTGTGCAAATCCAGAGTGTAACCGTCAAATTTTAACTTCAGAAGAAAATGAAGCAAAATATATCGGGGGATGCAGTCATGAATGCCGTGTTCACCCAAGAAACCGTTATGTTGCAGCTAAAGGATTAACTCCTGCTGAAGTAATGGAACGCTTAGCTGCAATTGGAGAAGAATTACCAGTTCAAGCTTAATTGTAAAGTAAAACTCTTATTGTAACGGATGTTATAGTAAGAGTTTTTGTTTTTCTAAAATCGCTTGACAATTTATATATGGTAGCCAATAATGAATTTATTCTAGTAAATAGGAGGGATTCTATGACAAGAACCACTAGAGGAACAGTATCGATTATTATTGCAATTGTATTAATGGGGATTATATTTTATAGTTCTTCAATGCCTTATCATGATCAATCACTTGTTTCAAATATACAGACAATCTTACCATTTCAACCTTTTTCAGAGATGTTATCGAAAATTCATTTTACTTATGCAGGAAAAGTGATTAGTATTCCAAGTTTAGGATATGCTCAATTTCTTGAATTTTTCATTCGTAAGGGAGCCCATTTCTTAGTTTATTATTTCATTGGCTATCATTGGTCTAGAGGACTAAAAATTCATTTGAAAAATCGTGGTTGGAGTTTAATGATTGCGATTTTTATTACTGTTTTATATGCAATTACAGATGAATTTCACCAAGGCTTAACTCCGGGAAGAACTCCATTAATGCAAGATGTTGTTTTAGATAGTTTCGGAGGGATTTTTGGAGCATTATTAGGATTTTTAAAAAAATAACAAAAAAAGTCGAGAAAAAAATATTTTCTCGACTTTTTTGCGTATATATAAGGTGACTAGTCAATTTTTAATAAAGGAGGGAGAAAAATGGAGGAGCTAACGAATGAAATTTTATTGGCAGCACTGCAATTTCGCATTGATGACATTCATTTACTGCCTTTTGGTGAGGAGTATCGTTTTTATTTACGAGATGGAGAGCAATTATCCTTACTAAAGACAATTGATTCGGATACTGCCAATCGCTGGATTACTTTTGTAAAGTATCGGTCTGGAATGGATGTAGGGGAAAA
>CALATC010000180.1 GCA_937891475.1 uncultured Granulicatella sp.
GATAAATATTTTACAAAAGAATTAGACACTCACTTCATTACAGAAGATATTAAAGATGTACGCAAAATCGATTTCGGAGAAGGAATGAAGAATGTCTATGGATTAACTGAAAATACAGAAGTATTAGAATTCAGCAATCCAAAAGTTTCTCAAGAAGTAGAAGGTATTGTAATGCCAGCAAATGCTGAAGGAAAAGAATTTGGTGAAATTCATTTAGCAGCTAATCCTTATGGAAAAGGTCGTGGGGTATATCTTGCAGGTCTACCTTATAGCCCAGAAAACACAAGGTTATTACTTCGCGCATTATATTATGCAGCTGCTAAAGAACAAGAATTCAAAAAATGGTATTCTTCTAATTTATCTGTTGAAGTTCATGCATATCCTGAAAAAGGCTTATATGCAATTGTTAACAATACAAATGAAGCACAAGAAACTGAAGTTTATGATGGCAATGGAAATCATGAAACAGTCATCATGAAACCAAGTGAAATTAGATGGGAGCATATGTGATGAATCCAAAAGTTAGAATATGGATACGAGTAGTCTTAATGGTGATCTTCTTAATTGTCTTAGTAAAAGGTCATCAAATGGTTGGAAAACCAGGAGTTGCCACAATGTTAGTAGCTCTAGTAGGCTTGTTAGCTATATTATGGGATTATAACCGTCCATATAGCAACTCGTAAAAAAGAGAATAAAAGAATATAGAGGAAAAGGACAAGGACAACGATTCTTGTCCTTTTTTGTATAGATAGACGTAAAACAGTGAGAACCGTAGAGGAAAATACTTTTGGAAGTAGCAAAAACATGAGACAGCAGGGCTGCTGCGACCTTGCAACTTTGTTATTAACGATTTTTAGTAAATATACGTAAAAAATTATATATCGATGAGGAAAGAAATTTTTCACCGTAGCAAAAGTAAAACAATCCATTGGAAAATGGATTGGAAGTTAACTTCCAGTATTTACATTAAAAGATGGTAAAAGAGAGGAAAATACTTTTTTGAAGTAGCAGAAATAAAATTAGCCATACTTCGATGGCTGATTTTATAAGGAAAATTCGAGACCGAGGCTCGAATTTTAGGTATGAGACCGCAAGGGCTGCTACCGTCCTTGCTACATCAGAAAAGTATTTTCCGAACGATATAAGTAGGTTGACTACCTACCTATTCTCTGTTACACTTTAATAAAGCAAATCAAAAAGGAGAGACTACATGACAAACAAACAAACTTTTGATGATATTCTCAAGCTCTTTATAAGAATTGAGCACATTAATATTTTTCGAAGTGTCGCACCCAATCTTACGATAAAAGAAAATAATGTTTTACTGTTATTGCATTTTTGTGAATCAGAACGTGGTGAAACACTAACTATAAAAGATATTAGTAAAATATTTGAAATAAAATCTTCAACAGCTATCCAATTTGTCAATTCCTTAGAAAAGCATGGGTATATCGTTCGAATGAATGACCCAAATGACAAGCGAGTAACACTAGTAACCTTGACTGATTTAGGAAGAGAAGTTGGGGAAATCATTACCAAAAAAAATAATGAATTAGTTCAAAAAATATTAGAAACTCAAGAAAAAGAAGAATTGGAACAAGCTTTCCAAGTTATCCATAAAATGATTAATACGATTGAAAGTATTCCAATCGAAACACTCTCATATAGAAAGGAAGAAACTAAATGAAACAAATCATGAATCATGTTCGTAGATACCGAGCATTATTAGCGGGAATTGTTGTTTTAACAATCTTACAAGTTGGTTCGAGTTTATTATCTCCAACCATTTTAGCTTCATTAGTAAGCAATGGGATTTTAAAACAAAACCAAGCAGTGATTTTACAACAAGGGGGATTAATGTTACTAACTTCGACTTTAGATTTAGTGTTATCAATTTTAGTCGTTCGTTTTATCGGGAAATTCTCTGCTGGATTATCAAAAGATTTACGTTTGAGTATGTTTACAAAAATTCAACATTTCTCAACACAAGATTTCCAAAAATTAGGAACATCTTCGTATATTAACCGTACAACAAGAGATATTCAAAGTTTAGCTCAAACACTAGGATTCTCAATGAGTATGGTATTAATGGCTCCATTATTGTTAGTGGGATCTATTATCTTATCTGTTCGTATGAACTTTACATTGTCATTAGTATTATTAGGATCCATTCCATTTTTAGGAATTGCAGTCGCATTATTAGTAAAAACAGTTTCAAAAGACTTTACAATTATGCGTCAAATGACGGATACACTAACACAAATTATTCGTGATTCATTAACAGGGATTCGTGTGATTCGTGCGTTTAATAAGAGTGAGTATGAAGTAGAACGCTTTGACAAAGTTAATGAGAAATATCGTGAATTAATTTTCAGGATGAATATTAAATTCAGTTTAATTATGCCACTAATGATGATTACAATTAATTTTGCAAATTTAGCGGTTGTCCTTGTGGGGGCTCATTTAATTCAAGCCTCTCAATTAGAAGTGGGAGCTTTAATGGCAGTTATTCAATATTCTGTTTTAGTGTTAGTCGCTTTATTAATGCTATCGTTTATCTTCATTATGATTCCTCAAGGTCTTGTAGCTGCCAAAAGGGTCAATGAAGTATTAGAACAAGAAAATATTCAAACCTTTGTGAGTGAAGATTATGGCTTAGAAAAAATTGATACAGTGGAATTTAAAGATGTTTCTTTCAAATATGAAGGAGCAGAAAAAGCAATGTTAAACCATGTCGACTTCACGGCAAAAGTTGGAGAGAAAATTGCGATTATTGGTTCGACTGGTGCAGGTAAATCTACTCTAGTGAATTTATTAATGCGATTCTTAGATATAACTTCTGGAGAGTTGTTAATGAATGGTGTAAATATTAAAGAATTTACAGAAAAAGAACTACGCGAGCAAATCGCATTTGTACCTCAAAATCGTATGTTATTTGAAGGAAGTATTCGAGATAACTTAAGATTCGGAAATGAACATGCAACAGATGAAGAAATGATTCAAGCGTTAAAACAAGCAGAAGCGTGGGAATTTGTTTCTAGCTTAGAAGAAGGATTAGATGCACACGTAGAGCAAAAAGGAGATAATTTCTCTGGAGGACAAAAACAAAGATTGTCAATTGCTCGTGCATTAGTAAAACAGGCTTCGATTTATGTTTATGATGATAGCTTCTCTGCATTAGATGCGAAAACAGAAGCTAAACTTCGTGCGAATTTAGCAGAAATTAATCAACAATCGATTGTTTTTGTAGTTGCACAAAGAATTTCATCCGTAACAGATGCTACAAAAATTATTGTATTACATGAAGGAAATGTTGTTGGAATTGGAACTCATGGTGAATTGAAAGAAAGTAACCAAATTTATCAAGAAATTATGAATTCTCAATCAAGTTTAGAAGAAATGGAGGATACTCATGAATAAAACTGTCTTAAAACGATTATTAAGTTATTTAAAACCTGATCGAGTGATTGTGACGATTGTACTAGTAGTATCCCTTATTTCAGTTATTTTAGATGTACAATTACCTAAAATTTTAGGGGATGCAACAACGTTAATTAGTGAAAGTTATATTGCTTCTAATTATACATCTGTTGATTTAGAAGGAGTTTTTGCGATTGCGAAAACTTTAGCGATTTTATATATTTTAGCAGCGGGATTAAATTTTTTAGGAAAATATTTTATGTCTCGTGTTGCTAGTGATATCATTTATCGATTACAAAAAGAAATTGATGAAAAATTCACACGACTACCAGTTCGTTATTTTGATGAACAATCAAGAGGGGATTTATTAAGTCGTGCAACAAATGATATTCAAACAATTGATGATTCTTTCTCACAAGTATCGAATCAAATTTTTACAACAGTTCTTACATTCTTTGGGATTATTATTATGATGTTCACGGTTAATATTCCATTGGCGATTATTGGTTTTTTAGGAATTCCTCTTTCTCTATTTATTATTGGATTAATTGGAAAGAAATCTTCAACAGCATTTGCGAATCGTCAAGAAACTACGGGACGTTTAAATGGTTATATTGAAGAATATTATGCTGGACATGAGATTGTAAAAGCGTTCAATTATGAAGACCGTTCGCAAGCGGAATTTCAAGCGTTAAATGATGAGTTATATGAACATGCTTGGAAAGCACAATTTTTTTCAGGATTGATGTTCCCAATTTCTCGTTTAATTAATAATATTGTTTATGTATTTGTAGCGATTGTCGGTGGATTGTTTGCTGCTAGTGGAATGATTACTATCGGTGGAATTCAAGCAATTTTGCAATATATGAGAAATATTAGCCAACCAATGGGAGATGCAGCGAATATGATTGGATTAACTCAATCTATGTTAGCAGCAGCAGAGCGAATTTTTGAATTATTAGATGCAGAAGAAATGGAAGAAGAAGGCGATAAAGAAGAACTGCCAGCTATCGTTGGAGATGTTCAATTTAAGCATGTTTCATTTGGCTATACTCCAGAAGTAACATTAATGGAAGATTTGAATATTGATGTTAAAGCAGGAGAAACAGTAGCGATTGTAGGGCCAACAGGTGCAGGTAAAACAACTGTGATTAATTTATTAATGCGCTTCTATGATATTACAAGTGGAGCAATTGAAATTGATGGGCATAATATTCAAGACTATAAAGTAGATTCTCTTCGTTCAAAAGTAGGAATGGTATTACAAGATACTTGGTTATTTAAAGGAACGATTCGAGAAAATATTCGTTATAGTCGTCCAGATGCAACGGATGAAGAAGTCGTACAAGCAGCAAAACAAGCATTTGCGGATGATTTTATTCGTAAATTACCGGATGGATATGATACGTTTATTACGGAAGAAACAGATAATATTTCTGGAGGGCAAAAACAATTATTAACAATTGCTCGTGCTATTTTAGCTTCACCATCTATTTTCATTTTAGATGAAGCAACTTCGAATGTAGATACAAGAACGGAAATGCAAATTCAAAAAGCGATGGATCATATTATGGAACATAAGACTTCTTTTGTAATTGCGCACCGTTTATCAACGATCCGTAATGCGGATAAGATTTTAGTAATGCAAAAAGGAAATGTAATTGAGCAAGGGACTCATGAAGAATTGTTGGCAAAACAAGGATTTTATGCTGGTTTATA
>CALATC010000181.1 GCA_937891475.1 uncultured Granulicatella sp.
GCCTTAGGTGATGTAAATCCATTGCCAAACTCTTATGTTCTTACCTTTGAAAATCCTGAAGATGTTAAATCTACAGCTAAATTAGTAACTACATTCCAAGGCGTAGAAAGTACACATTATGGTCAAGACATCATTGAGGAATTGTTCCGAATTACACAAATTATCCGTATTGGTGGTATCGTACTCATCGGTTTCTTAGCAGCAGCTACATTGTTTATTATTTCTAACACTATTCGTTTAACTGTATTTGCTCGTCGCAAAGAGATTGCGATTATGAAATATGTAGGTGCTACTAATGGCTTTATTCGTTGGCCATTTGTTATCGAAGGCATGTTGTTAGGCTTTATTGGGTCCATTATTGCCGTATTATGCGTGGGTGAGTTCTATCATTTTATTACCATAGAAGTATCCGATTCACTTGCATTCTTCCCATTAGTTCCTATGTTCCCATTCTTCTATCAATTAGTAGCATGCTTAATTGGCGGTGGGATTATCGTAGGCATTATTGGCAGTACCATTTCATTGAAACAATATATGAAAGTATAGTAGAGGGATTATGAGACAGTATACATTTAAAACTCGTCTCGTAGCAGCCCTTCTTTCGGGAGTGGTATTATGCGGGACACCAGCCTATATTATGGCTGAAGATGAAGATTTAACAAATCAATTAGATTCGATTCAACAACAAGTTAACCAGCAAAATGCTGCAAAAGCAGATGCGGAAACTGTGATTGGAAGCGTTTCTGAACAGTTGCGACAAATTGAAGAACAACTTCGTCAAGCGACTGCTGAGTTAGGTACGATTAAAGAGCAGCGTGTAGCTGTAGAAAATGATATTACACTTAATGAACGTCAATTGGCGGAAGCTCAAAAACGATTAGAAGGTCGAGAATCCGTATTTTATAAACGAGTTCGTGATATTTATATCAATGGACGACTTAGTTATCTTGATGTAGTTATTGGGTCTAAAGATTTTAGTGATTTCGCTAATCGATTAGAGGTTTTAAAACGAATTATCGATTCTGATATCACCTTGATTAACGAAATTAAAAAAGAGCGTGCTGAAATTGAAGCTCATAAACAAAAACTCGAAGCAGATCGTGCTAAGTTGGTTGAATTAGAAAAATCTGCACTTGCTAAACAGGCTGAAATTGAACAGAAAAAAGCAGAACGCAATGTGGTTCTTCAAAAAGCGCAAAATGATAGAGCAACTGCAATGCAAGCAATTGAAGAACTTAATGCTTCCTCAGCGCAAACAGCTTTTCCAGCGATGATGTGCTCAAGCGGACCACCCTGTGCGAATGGGAATACTGCGCTATCAATTTTCTTAGCGAGCTCTTCCCTACAGAAAATCATTCCGCCTCTTGGTCCCCTAAGTGTCTTATGAGTTGTTGTTGTGATGATATCAGCATATCCAAATGGGGATGGATGTACTCCACCAGCAACGAGACCAGCGATATGAGCCATGTCTACCATGAATAGAGCATCAACGCTCTTTGCAATCTCAGCGAATTTCTCAAAATCGATGATTCTTGAGTAAGCACTAGCACCAGTTAGTATCAGCTTAGGCTGGAGCTCCTTCGCCTTCTTCTCTAGGTCTTCCATATCGATGAATCCATTATCATCTACGTTATAGAAATGAACATCGAAGAACTTACCGCTGAAGTTAACTGATGAACCGTGAGTCAGATGTCCACCGTTGTCTAGGTTGAGTGA
>CALATC010000182.1 GCA_937891475.1 uncultured Granulicatella sp.
ATTAGTAGATCGCGTAGCTAAAAAAACGCAATTAACAAAGAAAGATGTTTCAGCAGCAGTTGATGCATTATTCGAAACAATTCAAGAAGCATTACAAGCAGGTGAAAAAGTACAAGTTATCGGATTTGGTAACTTTGAAGTACGTGAACGTGCTGCTCGTAAAGGACGTAACCCTCAATCAGGAGAAGAAATCCAAATCGAAGCTAGCAAAGTTCCTGCATTCAAAGCAGGTAAAGCTTTGAAAGATGCTGTAAAAAACTAATCAGTTTATTATGATATTTTCATAGAAACTATTTCATAAAGGTGCTATATTAGAGTTAAATCAATATAGCATCTTTTTTGTTGCCTATAGAAATGGAGAAATTATGAAATCAATCGTTAAACAAATTCAAAATGCATTAGAAGAACAAGAGTTAGAAAAAGTATATTCACTTTTTCATCAATTTATGGAAGAAGTGACAGAAGATAACATAGAAGAATTAATTGATTTAGCTGCCTTTAGTGCGAGTAGTGGATTTTTTGATGAAGCAAGACAGGCATATTTATTATTAACGCAATTTGAACCTGAAGAATCTGCTTGGACCATCTTATTAGCTGAAATTTTAGTGAACCAAGGGGAATATGATCAAGCTTTATCTGTTTTATATGATATTCCTGAAGATAACCCGAATTATCCAAGCGTTTTAGTGATTTTATCGGAATTATATAAAGCACAAGGCTATTATGACGTAGCTGAAAGAAAGTTATTACTCGCAAAAGAATTAGCTCCTGAAGAAGCTATTTTAGATTTTTATTTAGGAACTTTATTGTTTGAATCAGGTTCGCTGGAGCGAAGTGTTCAGTATTTAGAAAAATTTTTAAAAAATTCTCACGAAGAAACTGGGGAAGAAAATCGTGCAAGAGAATTATTAGTGGAAGCTTCTTTAGAAATGGGGAATGCAGAACCTTTACAGGAACTACTGTCAGATGAAGGATTAGAATCAGCTTCGAATGAATTATTAATCAGTATTGCAAAACATGATATCCAAGAAGGAAATTATGATCATGCAGAAAAAATTTATCAAGAAGTGTTATCTCGTGATGAAGAAAATTATGAAGCCTTACTAGGATTAAGCCATATTCAAATGTTTAAGCATGATTATTTAAAGGCTATTATGAGCTTATCTAAAATTACAGAAACTTATCCATATGAGAAAGATCCATTCTTTAGTTTAGGCGTTTCTTATTTATCGATTGGGCAAATGGAAAAGGGACAAGAAGCCTTAAAACAAGCTTATGAATTATCGCCTGAATCATTTGAAATTATGCAAGCTTATACAGAAATATTATTATATCAAGAAGAGTTTGAAGAAGTTCAAGATATTTTAGCAAGGGAAATAGAAGAAGGTTTAGAAAATGGGCAAATTTTCTATTTAATGGCAAGAGCAAAAGAAGGGCTAGAAGAATTCGAAGAAGCACTAGAGTTTTATCAAAAAGCTAGTGTGGAATTAGAAGATTCAGTAGAGTTTATTGTTGATTATGTAAGATTCCTTCGAGAGGAAGGCAGAATTGCTGAAGCAAAAGAGTGGTTAGAACATGGTCAACATCTTGAACCATTAAATGAGGATTTACAAGAATTACAGCAATATTTTGAAGCATAAGGAGTGAAGAAGATGTTTCAACCAAGTTTAGAGGATAAGAAAAATTTTATTTCATGGTTTGTATCCAATCATGCTCTAAAAAGAAGAGAAGCATTATGGATTTTAAATTATTTATTAAATCATGAATTACTATTAAAGCAAGTTCATTTTGTAGAACGAGTAGATTCTACTCCAAAAGGAATGTGGTTTTCGACAGATAAAGCACCTGATGAATCGTTTTATTTTTACAAATCTGGTGCACGTTTTAATAATCCAGAGCAAGCATTTCATGACATTCGATTGAATTGGAAAGAAGAATGTTATATTGAAATGGAATTTGAAGATTCTTACTTAACCATGGTAAAATTTGGTATACTAGAAAAGAATCCTTTTTATGAAGAAGAAAGTTCTTCTAATGAAGAAGTTCATCAAGCCTTAACAGAAATTCAATTAAGTGTGTTAAAACAAGAAATTTTAACGCAAATTGATCAAGCTTTGGAAAAAGGGAATCAAGAGTTATTTATTAAATTAACGGAACAATTGAAAGAATTAGAAAAGTAAGAGAAAGAGAGGCGAGTGAATGTCTATTCAGAAAGAACCATTGTTTTTAGAAGCATTACCTGTGATGCAACAATTAGTTGACGCAGGATATGAAGCCTATTTTGTAGGTGGTTCAGTAAGAGATATGCTCCTTCATAAGCCTATTTCAGATGTAGATATTGCTACAAGCGCTACTCCGCAAGAAGTGAAAGAAATCTTTCCTCATACAGTAGATGTAGGAATTGAGCATGGAACAGTAATGGTGATTCATCATAAAGAAGGTTATGAAGTCACTACTTTTAGAACAGAAGAAGGTTACGAGGATTTTAGACATCCAGATAAGGTAACTTTTGTTCGCTCGTTAGAAGAAGATTTAAAACGTCGTGATTTCACGATTAATGCATTAGCGATTGGAATTGATGACCAATTGATGGATTTTTTCGATGGGATTGGAGATTTAGAACGTCAATGTATACGTTGTGTTGGAGATGCAAAAGAACGTTTTAATGAAGATGCATTACGAATGTTTCGTGCAGTACGTTTTGTCGGTCAGTTAGGATTTCAAATTGAAGAGAATACGAAAAATGCAATTTCTCTTTTAAAAATGAATTTATCTAAAGTAGCCGTGGAACGAATGAAAGTGGAATTTGAAAAAATGATTCAAAGTTCTTATCGTAAAGATGCATTGAAATTATTTGTTGAAACGGGCTTATATCAAGCCTGTCCATTATTTGATGGAAAAGGTGAAATTCTTTTAAAATTAGCAGAATATCCTATAAAAGAAATGAGCGTTTTACAAGCTTGGATTTTATTCGTAGATGAATTGAAATTGAGTGATAAAGAAGTGACTCATTTATTAAAATCATGGAAATCATCTAATGAACAAATTCGAGATGTATTAGTTGGATATAAAACTTATCGTGCACGAAAAGAAGAAGAATGGAATTTCTTTTTAGCGTATGCTTGTCCATATGAAGTTGCCAGTGAAGTGGAGCAATTATTGATTGCTCAAGGTAAAAGTACTTCCATGGAAGACTTAGAAGCAACGTATCAGTTATTACCGATTTGTTCTATGAATGATATTCAATTGAATGGTTATGATATTATTCGTATTTTAAAATTAGATAAAAAAGGTCCTATTATAGGGCAGGTATTAAAAACGGTTGAAAAAATGATTTTAGAGCAAAGTATTGAAAATGATGCAGAAATTTTAGAAGCCTATGTTCTAACTCATTTTGGAAATGGAAAGTGAATAATCATTGAAAATATTCGTGTTCAATGGTAAAATTCGAAGAGTAAAGAATAAAAAAGTGTTTTCACTGTTCATGAGGGTGAGAACATACATAAAAAGGAGAGACTTTTATGAAAAAAGTAATGTCAGGATTACGTTTTGTATTCCGTAACGGAGAAACATGGACGATTAACCGTCGTTTAATTGGAGATTTATGGATCAAACAAGTTACAACATCATTTGGTCGTATTAATGGAAGTGAATTCCAAGAAATTCATCCATGTGAATCATTACGTATTGAAGTGTTTCCTGAAGCAGACCACGTAATGTCTGAAGACATTAACTTAGGTGGATTAGAATTAGGAATGTTTGAACGTGTTAAAAAATATAGCGATATCGAATTAATGGATATTTTATATTTAGATAGCGATCATCCAAAATCAGATGTCATTGTTTCAACTGATCGTGTTTACTTCCCTTATAGTCCAGTGGATGAAGATGGTAATGATAATAAATACCAAAGTTCAGCTATTGGAACGCATGGTCACTTATATATTGTAATTGACCCAGCGAAAACTGTGGAAGATATTTACCCAGAGATTTAATTACGAAGGACTTCTTGATATAGTAGTATAGGACGCCAGCAGACCTGCGGTCTCATGGCTAAAAATTGAGCCATGGTCTCAATTTTCCCTTGTAAAAGTAGCCGTTTCCGGCTACTTTTACGCATACTACTATAAGAAGTCCTTCTCCATTTTTACGTAAAGATATGAAGATACGTGTGAGAAGAGGACTTCTTTGTATAGTAGTAGAGGGCGGAAGCAGCCACCTGAGGTGTCTCATTCCTCTACTATGGCGAAAGGTCCTTCTTTATTTTTTGTGAGACCGATAGGGTCTCTTTTTTTATTTCGTTTATACCTAAAAGAAACGTTCGAAAATAGTTGAGAATAAATTGACAATAAAGAAGAAAAACAGGTAAAATAATCATGATTGAAACAAAAAAAGAAGGTGATTAAATGCCGACTTATCAAGTAGGATATGATGAAAATACATGGGAATTCAATGAAGCTATTGGAGCAGCAAAACCAGGTGATGTACTAGAAATTCAAAAAAATTATTTTTTAAATTTTTCAACAGACACTGCTTATGAAATTGATAAAAATCTTACTTTTTTAGGATTATTAGATGAAGAAAATGGAGAGTCTTTCTTTACGAATAAATTTCAAGGAACCATTTCTATAGATTGTGGCGCTTCTGTAGTTTTTGAAAATATTTGGTTTACCAATCTTAAAGATACAACATTGATGATTATTCATGAAAATTGTTCTGCAACATTTAAAAATTGCGTTTTTGAATGTACAGAAGAAGATAATGAAAGTTATTTAATTTATGCCAAAGAAGGCTCTTTTTTGACTTTTGAGCAATGTAAAACAAGTTTTGTAAGTGATAGTGGTAATCAGAGTATTTATTTACAAAATTCATCTTTCACTGCAAAGGATTCTTTCTTTCAATTTAGAATGATTACGGAAGGTGCAGAATTAAAACTTTCGAATACCATTTGTGAGAATTACTTTGGTAATGCATTATATTTACAAAAAAATACAGGCTTTGAAGCTGAAAATTGTCAGTTTTACGGAGGAAATTTACTTAAATCTTATCCAATGATTTGGATAGAAGATTCTTACTTTAGATTGGAAAATGGAATCATTGGCAAAATGAAACGAGGACAAGGGTTATATGCTGGTGATAAGAGTGAAGTGTCACTAACAAATGTAACAGCTCAATCCTTGGATGTTCGAAAAAGTATTTGTCTTTTAGAAGATTGTAAAATTATGGATTCAGTTTTCTTAGGACCATTTACTTACTGTTATGCCCAAACGGTTTTATCTTTCCTTTGTGAGAGTGAATCGAGTATACCATTGAGATTATATAATGGCTCAACAATTTTTGCAGATCAAGTGTTATTTGAAAAAGCTCTTGATGTTAATATTGAAGCAACTGCGTCTTCATTAGTTCATGTTTGTGAATTAATGTATGCTAATGGTAGTTCAAGTGAGTTAACTATTCAAACGGATGAATTTTCAAAAATGTCCGCTGATGTTCGTCATACAACAGCTGCTGGAGCAGAGGGAAATGAGAATGCACCTAAAGAATTAGACAGTTATGAAGAATTACAAAGCTTAGTTGGCTTAGAAGCAGTTAAAAAAGAAATCGATACATTAATTGGAATGGTTGATTATAATAAACAACGTG
>CALATC010000183.1 GCA_937891475.1 uncultured Granulicatella sp.
GTGGAGGAGAAATTTTTGAGCAAAAGAAATCTTTAGTCGGAGATTTTGCCATTAACTCATTTTCAAAAGCACGTGCAAATATTTGCTTTTTAGGGGTCGGTGGTATCAATAAAAATGGAATTACAACTGTAGCATTACCTGAAACAGCAGTTAATCGCGTCATTCTAGAACGCACTAATGGTCCAAAAATTATTGTAGCTGAAGGAGCAAAAGTTGGAAGAGAATCTAATTTCCACACAGCAGATTGTTCGATGATTACGCATTTAATTACGGATTATTCCGCTGATGCTGAAACAGTAGCCTATTTAAAGAGCATTGGTGTAAAAGTTTTATTTATTTCTTAATGTGAGAAAGGAGTAAGAGATGTCAGTAGAATTAAGCCCAAGACTAAAAACAGTTGCTTCTTTTTTAGAAGGAGCGACATTATTATGCGATGTTGGTTCTGACCATGCTTATTTACCGGTTTATGCAATACAGCAAGGATTGATTACTAGAGCTATTGCTGGAGAAGTTGTAAAAGGTCCTTTCGAGTCTGCCCAACAAACGGTTCAAGATTATGTTCTAAATGATAAGATTTCTGTGCGTTTAGGAGATGGATTAGATGTCGTTACTTCTGAAGACGAAGTTACAGCCATTTCTATTTGTGGAATGGGTGGAGAATTAATTGCTCGTATTTTGGAACAAGGTCGAGTAAAGGGTACATTAACGGGTAAAGAAAGATTAGTATTACAGCCAAATGTTGCAGAACATTTATTAAGACAGTGGCTAGTGGAACATCACTATGAAATTTTAGAAGAAGTTGTGGTAGAAGATCATCATCGCTTATATGAAATTATTGTAGCTGAAAAAAGAGAACAGAGCTTGCCACTAACAGATACGCAAATTAAATTTGGTCCAAAATTAATAGAGAAGCCAACAGAGTTGGTGATTCGTAAATGGGAACGTCAGTTACGTAAAATTGAAGAAATTTTAGCGCAATTGAAAAATAGTAAAGAAGTTCCAACTGATAAAGTAGAGAAATTTAATCATCAATATCTTGAATTGAAAGGATTGATTGATCATGCCAACCGTTAGAGAGATTATCCGTAAATTTGAACAAAGAGTTCCGAAGTCTTTAGCAATGGGGAAAGATCCGATTGGCTTACATTTTGGAGATTGGAATCAAGAAGTTCAAGTAGTAATGACGACTTTAGATATTCGTCCTTCTGTCATTCAAGAAGCTATTGAAAAAAATGTCGATTTAATTATTGCACATCATCCACCGATTTTTAGACCTGTACAACAATTTGATTTAACAAATCAGCAACATAAAATGTATCAAGACATTTTAAAACATGATATTGCCATTTATGCAGCTCATACAAACTTAGATGTTGTTTCAGGTGGAGTTAATGATTGGTTAAGTGAAGTCCTTCAATTAGAAGAAGTAGAAGTACTATCTCCAACAGGAAAACTTCGTCAAATGAAAATTGCTGTGTTCGTACCAAAAGAACAAGCAAGCACAGTTCGACAAGCAATGCATGAAGCGGGAGCAGGACAAATTGGTGATTGTTATAAAGAATGTAGTTTTACAACTAGTGGAGTAGGTCGTTTCACCCCAACTGAAGGAGCAAATCCTGCCATTGGACAAGTGAATCAACCAGAACAAGTAGCAGAGGAAAAAGTAGAAGTTATTTGTTATGAAAACCAAGTAGACGCTATTATTACTGCTATGAAAGCTAGTCATCCTTATGAAGTTCCAGCTTATGAAGTCTGGGCATTAGAAAATGATGCAAAAACAATCGGGATTGGACGTATTGGACAATTACCTGAAGCATTATCTGTTGAAGAATTTGTCACTTATGTGAAAAATCAATTTCAATTAAAAGGATTACGTTTTGTTACTCCAAGAAATCGTTCGATACACAAAATTCGTAAAGTTGCCGTTTTAGGCGGTTCTGGTGGAAGTTTTTACCAAGCAGCTGTTAGCAAAGGGGCAGATGCATTTGTAACAGGAGACATTACGTATCATGTCGCTCATGATATTCAAGAGTCACCAATGTTATTAGTGGATGCAGGGCATCATATTGAAGTCGTTTGTATTGAAAAATTAGCGAACTGGCTTGTACAATGGAATCAAGAAGAAAATTGGAATGTAAATGTCATTAAAAGTACGACTTTTACGGATCCATTTGAATTTTTATAAGAAGAAAGTAGGAATGTAATATGCCAAATCAATTAGTTGATCGTTTTATTCGTTATGTAAAAAAAGAAACTCGTTCAGATGAAGCAAGCACAACTGTTCCATCAACACCAAGTCAAACAGAGTTTTTAAAAGACTTAGTAGAAGAATTAGTAGCATTAGGCTATCAAGATGTTAGATTAAATCCTAAAAATAGCTTCGTAACAGCAACAATTCCAGCTACGACTACAAAAGAAGTACCAGTTGTTGGATTTATTGCTCACGTAGATACAGCTGATTTTGAAGCTCGTAATGTACAACCTCAATTCCATGAAAATTATGATGGTGAAGCGATTGTATTAGATAAAGAAGGAAAATTTGTTTTATCACCAAAAGATTTCCCTAATTTGAAAAATTATGTAGGTAAAACATTAATTACAACAGATGGTACAACTTTATTAGGAGCTGACGATAAAGCAGGTGTTAGTGAAATTGTAACAGCAGGTGCATACTTATTAGCACATCCTGAAATCGAACACGGAAAAATTCGTGTAGCATTTGGTCCAGATGAAGAGATTGGACGTGGTGCTGATTTATTTGATGTTGAAGAATTTGGCTGCGACTTTGCCTATACAATGGACGGAGGCCCAGTTGGAGAATTAGAATACGAAAGTTTCAATGCTGCTCAAGCTGAAATTACTTTCCAAGGGAAAAATGTTCACCCAGGAACTGCAAAAGATACAATGGTGAATGCTTTAGAACTAGCACGTCAATTCCAAAATGCATTACCTGAATTTGAAGTACCAGAACATACTTCTGGACGTGAAGGATTCTATCACTTAATGTATGCTAATGGTGTAGTTGAAGAAGCAAAATTAGTTTATATTATTCGTGACCATGATCGTACATTATTCGAAGCGAAAAAAGCTTATTTACAATTAGTTGTAGATAGATTAAATGCATCATTAGATAGCAATCGTATTTCAATTGATATGAAAGACCAATATTACAATATGGCAGAAATCATTGAAAAAGATTTTAGAGCTGTTGAAGTTGCTCAAAAAGCAATGGAAAACTTATCAATTACGCCAATTATTGAACCAATTCGTGGTGGTACAGATGGTTCTAAAATTTCATTTATGGGCTTACCAACTCCAAACATTTTTGCAGGTGGAGAAAACTTCCACGGACGATATGAATTCGTCGCTGTAGAATCAATGGAAAAAGCACGTGATGTGATTATTGAAATTGCGCAATTACTTGCAAAATAAAAAGATAAAATATGGCTTTATATTAATGTAGCTTAGGACGCAAGCAGCCAGCAAATGCTGTCTCATTGCTAAAAATCGAGCCTTGGTCTCGATTTTTCCTACCCTATAAGTCAAAAATGACTTATAGGGTTTTAGCTACATTGCAAAGCCAATTTTTTTTTGCGGATATTTTAGAATGGACGTTTAAAACTGATTTTCGTAATTGTGTACTACTGATGAATTATGCTAGAATGTGTTTGAATATTTTCAAGGGAGAGCTAATTATGAAATATAAAGTCCTAGTCATAGATGATGATATTGCCATTTTAAGACTTATTCAAAATGTTCTAGAGAATAAAAACTTTCTAGTCGACACACGAACGTCTATTCCAGAAATTGATATCTGTCATTTTATCGGCTATGATTTAATTATTTTAGATATCATGATGCCTCATAGTGGAATTGAAATCTGTAAGTATATCCGAGAATTTATTTCTGTTCCAATCATATTTTTAACAGCCAAAAATTTAGAAGAGGATATTGTATATGGCATTCAATCTGGTGCAGATGACTATATCACAAAGCCATTCAGTATACCTGAACTAGTTGCAAGAGTACAGATGCATATCCGTCGAGAAGTACGCAATAATAATTCTAGTGAGATTCTACAATTTGGACCACTGGCAATTGATAAAACGAAAGAAGAACTTAGAATTGCAGATATACATATTCCAACTACAAAAAGAGAATTCCAATTAATTTTGTTACTCTCCAGCAATCCTAATAGAATATTTTCAAACGAAGAACTCTTTGATTATCTTTACCCTCATGATTCTGAAACTCAGGGGAGGTCAATTACAGAGTATGTATACCAAATCAGGCAAAAATTAAAACCTTATGAAATTAATCCAATTAAAACAATCTGGGGAGGTGGTTATCAGTGGATAACGCTCTGACTTTTAACCAACTGATTAAACAAACATATTTTAAGATTTTAAGACAATTTCTTATTAGTCTTTTTCTATTTTATTTATTACCAATGTTATTCACTGCATTTACTAATATTACAGAAAAAAATGCAGGAGCATTTACCATCTATTTCAGCACGATTTCTTGGATTTATATTAGTCTGATTTTATTTTCTATTATAGCTAAAAATATTAGTAATCTTTTAGAAAAGATTAAGCAAGAAACAAATATTGTTTATAATCAAAGTCTACTTGGGGATATAAATGAACAATCCTCAGCTAAGTTAACTTTAATTGAACTGATTGAAACAAGACAAAAAATTCAGGAAATGCAGTCAACGATTAAAAAAATGATTCAATCTGAAAAACAGCAAAAAAAGGAATTGATGTTTCAAGTCTCAGCTGCAGCGCATGATTTGAAGACACCTTTAACAATTATTCAAGGAAATGCTCAATTTTTAAAATCTTTGGAAATTACTGGAAATATTGGTCAATGTTTAGGAGATATCGAACTTGCTAGCCAACAACTTAATAAATACTTTAACCAACTAATCAATTATTCTAAAACATTCTATAATGATACTTCTAATTGGGAGAGTTTCTCCTCGGATTACTTAGTTGAATTATTTGAACAAGAAATTAAGTTACGTACTGACAAAAAGGCTAAAATCCAATTTTTAAATAACCTACCAATCCCTATTAATTTAACACTTAATCTAAATCTATTTCTACGAGGTATCCTAAATATAATCAATAATGCGATTGAACATTCTACAAACAATTATCCAGTCATAAGAGTAGAATATCAGTTAATAGATAATAATTTTTACATTTCTATCTGGAATAGTGATTCTTCATTTTCGGAGAATATACTTGAGAAATACGGCTTACTTTTCTATCAAGACAATCAGGAAATAAATTCAGAACAAGGAAGTCATTTCGGAATTGGACTAGCATTTGTTAATCGGGTAGCGAAAATTCATGGTGGAGAGATAAAGTTGAGTAACTTTGAAAATGGTGCTCTTGTCACTATTTCTATACCAGTATAGCCTTTAGCGCTCAAATATTTTTATGCCATTAATCTTGCAAATTTATTTCTGAAAAGTTATATCTTGCTAGTTTTTAACTAGTAAAATCTTCACTCTTTAAATTGATAAGAACTTTCGTCATCTTGTTTAAGGTGGCGATTTTTTTATTTACAGTCTGTTACTTATATTCCTAGTACCTGACAATAGGATAATCTAGAAT
>CALATC010000184.1 GCA_937891475.1 uncultured Granulicatella sp.
ATAAGAGACAGGACTGGGATGCTTTTTTAGCACCTTATAGTCAAGCAATTGAAGAATTAAAAATTAAATTAAAAGGGATCCGACTTCAATATCGACAAAAAGGAAAACATGCTCCAATAGAATTTATTACAGGACGTGTGAAAACACCTGATAGTATCCGTGAAAAAATGCAAGTGAGAAAAATTTTAACTGAAGACTTTTTAGAAGGAGTCCAAGATATTGCAGGATTACGGATTATGTGTCAATTCGTAGATGATATTTTTGAAGTGGTACGATTACTCCGCCAACGAAATGATTTTTCAATTATTATTGAACGAGATTATATCCATCAAAAGAAAGCGAGTGGGTATCGTTCTTACCACGTTGTATTAGAATATCCTGTCCAAAGAATTGAAGGAGAAGAGAAAATTTTAGTTGAAATTCAAATTCGCACACTAGCCATGAATTTCTGGGCAACGATTGAACATTCTCTAAATTATAAGTATAAGGGAGAATTCCCAGAAATTATTCACGAGCGATTAGAAAGAGCAGCAGAAGCGGCCTTCTTATTAGATGAAGAAATGTCGCAAATTCGAGAAGAAATTCAAGAAGCACAATATATTTTCTCAACAAATAAAGAAAATCAACGTAAAAGAAAATCATAAGTGTTCTTGTTGAAAAATAAGGAGAGGGTGAAGTGAATAGATGAAAGTAGGGTTATATTATAATCAATCAGAAAAAAGCCAAAAAGTAGCAGAAGAATTTTTGAATTTATGTTGCCATAAGGAATTTGAACGAGATGATGAAAATCCGGATGTTGTTATTACAATTGGTGGAGATGGAACTTTACTAGGTGCTGTCCACCATTACAAATCACAACTAGAACATATTCGCTTTGCAGCTATTCATACAGGTCATCTAGGTTTTTATACCGATTGGCGTGATTTTCAAGCAGGTGAATTAATTGAAAGTTTGAAGCATGATCAAGGAGAAAGTGTGAGTTATCCTCTATTAGATGTAACTTTAGAAAAAGCTGATGGTACTATTGATTATCATATTGCTTTGAATGAAGCGACTTTACGTAAAGTAAATGGGACACTTGTATGCGAAGTGTTGATTAATGGAGAATTATTTGAGAATTTTAGAGGAGATGGCGTTTGTGTTTCAACTCCAACCGGTTCAACTGGAGTGAATAAGTCATTAGGAGGAGCTATTGTTCATCCGAGAGCAGAAGTGATGCAAATGACAGAAATGGCTTCTATTAATAATCGTGTTTACCGTACATTAAGTTCTCCAATGATTTTTGCACCAGAAGAAGTGTTAACTTTATTACCGCATAGTGAAAATGGAATGGTACTATCGATGGATCATTTAACATATGATGCGAATGATATTGTTAAAGCACATTTGCATATTAGTAAAAAACGTGTTTCATTTGTACGATATCGTCATACACATTTTTGGGATAGAGTAGAAAACTCCTTTATTGGAGCAAGAGAAATAGATTTAGAAGAAAGATAATGAGGGAAATCATTGAATTTAACATGGACTTATCCGTATTCATCACCCATGATGATGCGTAGTTTTTTACAAGAAAAGGGAATTACAAAAACATTTTTAGCCCATGTCAAACGAAATGGGAAATTACTTGTAAATGGTCGAGAAGAAATTGTTCTAAAGACTTTAGTGCCTGGAGATGTATTGACGATGGTGATTCCTCCAGAAGGAGAGCATGAAACCGTTGTTCCGAGTCATATTCCTTTGGATATTTTATTCGAGGATGACTATTTGTTAATTGTGAACAAGCCACAAGGAACAGCTTCGATACCATCACAATTACATCCAGACCAATCAATGGCGAATCGTGTAAAAGGTTATTTACAAACGAAGAGAACCCAAGATTGTGTGACTCATGTTGTAACGAGATTAGACCGTGATACAACGGGAGTGATGATGTTTGCCAAGCATCGTGTGGTTCATGCATGGATGGATCAGGCGCTTCGAAATAAAACGATTCAAAAAACGTATCATGCGATTGTGACGAAACAGGATGTTTTAAAAGAACATGATTTGATTGATGCACCGATTGGACGAACGGATGATTCGATTATTAATCGTTGTGTGAGACCGGATGGGAAGCCGTCTTTAACGGAGTATTGGTTAGAAGAAACGTATCAGCATAGTCAATTGGTGAAGATTCGTCTGCATACGGGGCGTACGCATCAGATTCGTGTGCATTTTAGTTGGTTAGGTTGTCCGTTGTTAGGGGACGATTTATATGGTGGCGAGAAGATTGAGCCTCTGGTAAGGCAGGCGCTTCATTGTAGTCAGCTGTATTTTGTTCATCCGATGACGGGGGAGCATATGTGTGTGAAGGCTCCGTTGCCGAAGGACATGGCGGAGTGGATAGAGAAAGATAGATAAATATTTTAGATATAAATAGGAACTTTCCTATAGTACTAGGACGCCAGTAGACCTTCGGTCTCTTGGCTAAAATTTGAGCCTAAGGTCTCAAATTTTATTTGAAACAAAGTACGAAAAAAAGACAAAAAGATACTACCTATGCTAT
>CALATC010000185.1 GCA_937891475.1 uncultured Granulicatella sp.
AACATCTCTAAATACATGGTGTTTTTAACTCCTTTGTTGTCTATTAAATTTTAAACGTTTATATGATATAAACAACACGATTGTAACATAGCCAATAACACTTGAAAAGAGAATTTTATGTAAAAATACAAATAACTCCAATCTCTCAATAGACAGAATCTATCAAGAAATTGGAGTTGGTAAATTGTAATAATTATTGTAAATCTTTTAGCAATTTTTCTAAATTGCTTGAAGCATGAAAAACTCTAAGTATAGTAACTATATTATTCTCATATTTATAAAATACAGCATAGTTATTGACGTTAAGTCTTCTAGTTTTAGCCATCAATTTTCATCCTAAACTCATTAAAAAATTCATTAACAGGACGAATATTATCCTCTTCAGCAGTCTGATATTCTTGAATCATGATTTTACCGAATTCTTCAGAAGTCATATTTTCAATACTATCTGTATAGTGAGATACAGATAAAGAAACTTGCTTTAAAAGCAATTCAGTAGATCTTTTATCTTCTCCATCAACTCTTACATTAATAGTAGCAGTTTTTTCCATCATCATACCTCCTTAATTGATATCGCAATAGTATTGAAATTCCTGACAATAGTCAAATTTTATCGTATCCTTTCCTAACTACATAATTAGGGTGCAAATATAAGGAGATTTCCTTCTGGCATCATTCTTCCATCAATCCTATCTTATATCTACAAATTTTTTGAGTAGATAATTCATAACGTAAAAAGTTAACAGCATACAAATACTCAACATTAAAAATCCTATAGTAACAGACTGATTATTTTGAATCAGCGGTAACACTATCATCATCCCAAATGGAGTGTTAAATAGACAAAAAATAGTACAAGTAGCAATTAAAGTGAGAAGACAAATAATCGACAATATTTCATCTTTAAAAAGGAACACAAGAATTTTTTCAAAAATATAACAAATATAAGTTGACACTACTGGATAAAAGATTGATATAAACAACAAATGATAAGCTGAATAGATTCTTGGACCATTTAACGTTGTAATTAAAAATGGATAGTTAAAAAAATTAATACCAAAAGCTATACAATATAAAGAAATTCCAATCATAACGATTTTTACCGGTAAGAAATAAAACAAGCTCAACGTATAAAACCACTCATCTATATTTAGACGTATTATTGAAATAGGTAACGCTTTGAGTAAACTTTTATGGGATAGTTTTCGCTTATGAAAATTAGCAACCATGAGTATATAAAGAAATAAAAACCCACCAAAAGCTGAAAAATAAAGAATAAGTTTTATGACTACATAAGTAGTTTTATATTGCAAATAATCCTGATTACTATCACTTAAATATTCTAATATGAGCTTTTCATCTTCCAATTTACTAATATCAGGCAACTTATCACTATAATTAGGCAACAAGACTTTAAGAGTATTTAATAGCTTAATACGTTCTGTATAAATAGACAACAATTTTTTTGAAGTAACGGCCTTTTTATAACTGAAATTTTCTTCAGACAAGTTTTGATATATTTGAGCTATTTGCATTTCCGACTCTTCTCGAACATCAGTAGCTATACTGTAGTCTTTAGCCAGTAATGCCTTTAAGTCATCCATAAGCATAAATTGAGTATTTAATACCTTTTGCGGAGTTTCTGTAGGAACCCATTTGTTGTAACCTATCAATAATACAAAAATTACAAAAAGAATAACAGGAAGCTTAATAAAGTAACCAGTTGAAACTAAATATTTATAATCTAATTTAATGGAAGAAAATTTTTTCATAACGCTCCCTCTTTTCCTTCAAAGTCATAATCCCAATAGAAACTAAAAAACAAATTACACTAGTAACGACAAGTACTAACACTCCTTGAAACATTGAAAAGCGTCCATTTAAATAGAACTCATTTTTAACACCATATATCACTGGTCCAAAACTAAAATAAGAAGAAGGATTAAAACCAATATATGGAATTTCAACATTTAAAACTTTCATGACCGTTTCTAAAAATATAACGATTATTCCAAATAGAAATGTAAAGATTTGATTATTAAATAGTAAGTTTAATAAACTACATAAGCTTACAATAAATAAATTCAATAAAAGTACAAAGCATAGGATAATGAGAAACAGACTGAAATAAGAAATAGTTATAGACGTATCATTTTCAAATATCACCGTTTTTAAAGTAAAATCTCCTATTCCATTTTTTATTGAAATCATTCCAAAATAAATTAGAAATGCTACAAGTTCTACAAAGCATATAACGAACCATTTACTAATGATTTTCTGAATAGTGTATCTAAAATTACTGATTGGTTTCACATTTAATAAACTTCTATGCTTAGAATCAGATAAAAATATAGAATTAGACATCACTAGCGTAAATAAGAAAAGGAATGGTAAGAAAAAAATATTTGGAATTTTAAAATCCAATAATGGTAAGAAAGACTGAACAGCAGTTATACCTATCAATTCATTCAATACATTCTTATCATCAAAATTTTTGTCTTCTAATTGTTGATAATGCAACATTGACTGTTGTGTTTGCTTTTTAAATAATATTCCATTTTTAGATGCAGTAGATCCTAAAGTATTTTTATTTGTAATCGTAATCCTATACTTTTCACGAATAGAGTCTTCTAATTCCCAAGCTTTAATCATTAATTGAATATATTTTCTATAATCTCTATTTTGAAAAGCATTTCCAGCATCTATATATGCATTATCAATCTCAACGAATAATTTTTCATCTTCATGTAACTCTCGTTGTGACATTTTACTATCCATTAATAGACTATTTTTGGATTGTTCATGGATTTTTATATTTGTTTGAGTAAATTCATTCATTAATTGATACTGATAATTTTGTTCATAGAGACGTAAAATTGAAAAAATAAACACAATAGAGAGGAAAATGATTACCTGAATTCTTACCAGTCGATTCGTCAATACCATGATAATCTGGCTTTTCATATTACTCTCTCCCTTCGTCATTTGAATGGAACAGTTCTTGATAAATGATTTCGCACCCTTTTATTCCATAAGTCAAACTGGATATATCCTTCAAATTTGATTGAATCCACAAAAATATGGAATCTAGTTCATTCAAATCTTTCATACTGATTAGCAATTCTGATGGATTAGATAGTACATTCATATTCATAAATTGTTGAGTAAACTCTTTATATCTATCCACTGATGAAAATTGTATTTCGAGTGATTTATTAAACTGATCTTCAAGATTATATTTTAATGCAATCCTCTTATCTTTTAAGAAAAACACCTCATCAGCAATACTATTTAGATTATTCAACAAATGTGACGCAATGATAATTATTTTACCTTCATTTTTTAAACTCTGAAGTGCCTTAGAAATTAATTGCACGTTATCTGGATCCAATCCATTCATCACTTCATCTAATAACATAACTTCACAATTTGTTACAACGACTAACGCAAAACAAAGTCTCTGTTTCATTCCTAACGAATAACTAGAAACTTTATTGGAGATATATTCAGCCATTTGTAATTTTGAGACAACTTCATCAACAAATGCTGGTTTGATATTCCACATTTCAGCATAAAATTGTAAATGTTGTAAACCTGTCAAATCAGAATACAAATCATCTTGATTACACATTCTCACGATTTTTCGTTTCATTTCCAAATAATGATTCTTATAATTTTTATCGTCCAACAAAACACTGACATCTCTGTTATTTAAATTACCGGCAATAATTTCTATTAGTGTAGATTTCCCTGTTCCATTTGGTGCTACTAATCCAATAATTTTAGGCTTGTCAATTTGAATATGAATATCGTTTAATACTTCTTTTTTCCCATACGAAAACTTAGCTATACTAATATTTAACATTCTACTCCTCCTCATTTTACCCACCTATTTAAATAATTGTTAAGTCTTCAGTTACAATTACAAAAAATTTTTCCCCTATAAAACATTTTATATTCATATAACACAAATAAATTTCCAAATTTCTAATGTTTTTTTAAGTATATTCTTCCTCTCAGTTAATGTAAAGGCTTTATTTACAAAAAAAGAACCTTCCGAATCATTCGGAAAGCTCTATTTAATTATTTCTGTTTATAAGAATATATTTTTCAATGACTGTCTCAAAAAGTCACTTAATTTCAAGACAACTCTCGTTTCAGAGGTTGACTTTCAAAATTCTTCACGTATGGTGCAATATTTTGTACATATTCTAATACGCCCATATACTCTCCTTGAGAATTTCGTACGGCATGATACGTTACGTGAATCATTTTATCTTCTTTTTTGAACCACATTTCTTCTTTTTCTTTTTGTCCGGATCGTAATTGTTCAAATAATTGCGTTACGATGGCATGGCTTTTTGGTGGATGACAGTTAATGACATCTCGACCAATCGCACTCTTTGTGCGTTTGAAGATTTTTTCTTCACCGTTGCCTTCGTTGTAATATTTAACAATATTATCCTTATCCACAAATGACAGTTCCATTGGAAGTAAGTTTAATAATAAGTCTAATTGTTCTAAAGATAATGAACCAGTTGATAATGGGATATCTCCTGTTTCTTGAATTTCTTCTTTAGACTGAACGGTTGATGCTTTCTTCTCTACTTTCCATTCTGCTTCAGGAGTGACAATGCAATAGCCGTATTGTGGGGTATCTTGTGCCATCTTCTCCCAATCATCCACATGAAAAGCTTGAGCAACCATTGGAATCAAAATATTTTCCTCTTTAAAAATCATTTCTAGCAGTTCTTCTTTAGCTGCAAGAAATTGTTCCATAACATCATCTGATTGTTCATCAAAAGCTTGTTTGAAATTTTTATAAATTTCTCTAATTTCATCATGAACTCCCCACATCACTTTCGGCGGAGCTGTAATTCCTTTTGATTCCATAATCGGGAATAAGGCATATTCTTTTCTTAAATAATGATTTTCAAACTGATCAAGTAAGCTAATTTGACGTTTTAGTCCTTTTAACAGTTCTTCATCTTTTGAAGATACATAAGCTTGTAGCAATCGTTCAATACGGTCAATTGCTCCTCTTAATGCTAAGTTTTCCTTTTTTAGAACCATTACTGGATGTCCTTCTTTTTCAAAATCAGGCATTCCTTCTCCAGCTTCTACTTTTGCACTCATTAATGAAGCATGAATCTTACAAAGACGCATAATTTCTTCATAAGTAATTCCTTCTTGTATCAAGTTTCGTTCCATTACTTGAATTTCATAAGGAGAAATAGAATCAAAATAGTGATTAAATTCTTCTTGGATGATTTCTTCTTTTTCCCCTTGATGTAATCGGAGCATTAATTCTTTTAATTTTTCTTGACGTTCTAATGGTGTCATAGCATCATTACTCATTGCTCTTCCTGCTTTCTTTTACAATATATCCATTCAATTCTAATTGAAGAATAATTGTGTCCAGTGGGATTTTAGCAATTTTAGAACATTTTTTTAAGCTTGTAATTCTTCCAACTGTTTGAACCATCTGCGGCTGAGATAATGGAGTAAATCCTAACTCAATGAGTAAATCTTTTATCTCAGGATGATTTTGTAGAGTTGTATATACTGAATCTTCTAAATAAATGGT
This sequence comes from uncultured Granulicatella sp., assembly GCA_937891475.1. The sequence goes on from CALATC010000185.1 coordinate 5,588, forward strand.
ATTCATCGAATCCCTCCCATCTTATAATCGTTGTAACCCTAATAAACCAACTAATAAGCAAATGATAATATATATCCATACAAACATTGTTGTAAACACAACAGGATACGTTCCTTTTGGAGTTCTGTTTGTTTTGATATATGAAATGATTTCCTTACGGTATAGTACTAAGAAAATAACCGATACACAGCTAGTAATGATTAACAGCATATTTGTTACAGTATCTGCTAATTCTGCTCCTAAAAGTGCAGGTAAACCACTTTCTACTAATAAACTAAATCCGAAATTATTTAAAATATGGAAAAATACAGCCCATAAAAAACTATATTCCAGTGCAATATACGCGAATAATATCCCGACAAAGAAAGCAAACACTCCTTGAATTAAATTCATATGGAATAATCCAAAAGCCATTGCCGAAATTAGAATACTAAAAATTTTCCCATAATGTTTTAAACGATAAACGACTCCACCACGAATTAATAATTCTTCAACAAATGGCCCCACAAATGCTGCATAGATGACTAACATAAAGGAATCATTACCACTTGTAGCAGCTTCAATCGCACCTTGTGTACTTAAACCAATTTGATTTAAGAAAAATTCAAATAAATTGGCACTTTGGGTAAAAATAAACTGACATCCAAACAGGATAATCGAAAACACTGCAAAATATTCCAATGTCATCTTCTTTTGACGATAAAAAATCGTATCTTTCATATTGATTTGTTGTTTTTTGTAAAAAATAGTAATACCAACAATCACTGCAACAATATAACCAAAGTCAGATAAATTCTGTAGAAACGTCTCTGTTACCATTGGTAAAAAGTCTGGTCTCACAGTTTTCACCATTTTAATTAGTTCACTGCTAAGGATAAATAGAGAAAGAATTCCCATAAAAATAGCTGTATACACTAATAAATGTTTAAACAGTTGTTTCATTAACTGTTTTAAAGGTGACTCCGTTTTTTTCACTACAATTTCTTCCTGAACTTCGACTACTTCAATTGATTCATTTTCCATTTACTGCTCCCCTTTTATCATATTTTTTTTGGACACTTCTTAATCGCAACATTAATAAGAAACAGTTTGACATTAAACCTGCAATTAATGCAATCCAATAAGCATACGGCCCTAAATCGGTCATCCAATCTAAAATAATACCAACCGGAAGACCAATGATCCAAAATCCTAATAAGCATAAAATAAATGGCATTTTTGCATCTTTATAACCACGTAATATCCCTTGAATCGGAGCTGCAACGGCATCAAACATTTGGAATAATAAACTATAGGATAAAAATACCATTGTTAATTGAATAAAACTTTCTGAACTTCCATATAAACCAGCAATCATTGGACGGTTAAAATATAACCACACTAATGTTAGAAAAGCAATGATAACAGAAGTAGAAATCCCTAATCGAATATATTCTTTTGCGGACTTTTGATTTTTTTGTCCAATCTCATACGATACAATAATCGTCAATGCATTAGAAATACTCATTGGGAAGGCATACGCCAAATATGAAAAATTCATAGCAGCTTGGTGTGATGCAATGACTTGTGATCCGAATTTAGCCATTAATAAACCAACCAGTGCAAAAATCGCTACTTCACCAAAAACATTAAATCCAATGGGTAACCCTAATGCAAACGGCTCTTTCCACAATGGTAAATGCGGTCTTTCAAAACTTAATACATGATAAGGTTTCAATTTTGGATGCTTTTTAAGAACGACAATCGCGATGATTAACAAT